>NZ_KB895726.1:0-38160 GCF_000374965.1 Bacillus sp. 95MFCvi2.1
TATCAGATGAAGGCTAGTATGTCTCGGAAGGGAAACTGTTGGGACAATGCTTGTATAGAAAACTTCTTCAGCCACTTTAAGTCAGAGTGTTTTCATTTATACTCTTTCCGTAAAGCTGATGAGGTTAAATTTGCCGTGCGCAAATATATACACTTTTATAATCACCAAAGATTTCAAAAGAAATTAAATAACCTGAGTCCATATAAATATAGAACTCAGGTTACTTAGTTGTGCTTTTTGAATACAGTCTACTTGACAGGGGTCACTTCATATAGAAGGTAGCTTTCTTTATTTTTCGTTTGGAATGTAAAATATTTGTCAAATTTCTCATGGAGCACACAAATGGTTATTGTTATACTAGAATTTACGAAAAAAATGATTATGGGAAATGAGGAGTTTATTCAGTATGGAATGGCGTAATATATATCGCGGTTTTTGTATGGGAGTTAGTGATTTAATTCCTGGTGTGAGCGGCGGGACAATTGCTGTTGTACTAGGGATTTATGAAAGGTTGCTTGCGGCAATTAGCGGATTCTTTAGTCGTGAATGGAAAAAACATTTAGGCTTTTTAATTCCGCTTGCTGCTGGTGTGGCGGTGGCACTTTTAACATTAAGTCATGTGATTAAGTATTTGCTGGAATATCATTATGAGCCAACACAGTTTTTCTTCCTTGGTTTAATTTTAAGTATTTTACCAATGTTAATGAAGGAAGCGAATGCAAAGGAAACATTTAAAGCAGGACATATTGTTATACTAATCGTTGCAGCGGCTCTTGTAGCTGTAACAGTATTCTTTAAGCCAGATAAAGCGGCAGATCCAATTACTACGTTAACAATTTTAAATACAATTGGGCTATTTTTGGCAGGATGGATGGCGAGTATGGCTATGCTACTTCCAGGGATTAGCGGATCATTTATTTTATTAATCATTGGTGTATATCCAACAGCGATTAATGCATTAACAGCATTAAACCTACCGCTAATTGCAGTCATTGGTGCAGGTGTTATGGTTGGATTTGTGGTGAGTAGTAAAGGGATTAGCTACTTATTAGCACATTTTAAAAGTGCAACATTCGCTGCAATTATCGGGCTTGTCATCGGATCGATTGCAGTAGTGTTTCCTGGGATTCCAGCCGGTGGTATGTCGATTGTAAGTTCTATTATTACGTTTATTTTAGGGTTTGCGATTGTATCGTATTTTAGTAAGAAAAAGTGATTGAGAGATGGCTCTCAATCACTTTTTTTGTTATTTGTATTTATATTTTTTGTATTTTTTACCAAGAATATACGAAAGCGATCGTTTTGGTGAAAAAGTTACTTGAGCTTACTTTTCTGCTTTATCTTGCCTCTTAACATTAGGTAGGAAAGTAAAACACCTGTAAAAGTACAATTCATGACGGGCTACTTTACTTTATTTGGGGGTGTCAAATATGAAAGTGTCAATATTTATCACTTGTGTTGCAGATGTTTTTTATCCAGAAGTAGGAAAAGATGTTGTGGAAATTCTTGAAGATTTAGGGTGTGAAGTTGATTTCCCTAAAGACCAAACCTGCTGCGGACAGCCTGCTTATAATAGCGGTTATCATAAAGAAACAAAAACAGCTGCAAAACATATGATTAAAGCTTTTGCTAATTCGGAATATGTTGTAGCGCCATCAGGATCTTGCGCTATGATGGTTCACGAGTTTTCTAGTTTATTTTCTGAAAGTGAAGCAGAGTGGAAGAAAAAAGCTACTGAACTTGCAAATAAAACGTATGAATTCACACAGTTTCTTGTTGAAGTATTAGGGAAAGAAGACTTAGGTGCGGAGCTTCATAAAAAAGCAACGGTTCATACATCTTGCCATATGAGCCGATTAATGGGGATTAAGGAACCGCCGCAAAAATTATTAAAATGTGTAAAGGGACTGGAAGTTGTTTCGTTACCGCATAATTATGATTGCTGTGGATTTGGGGGCACATTCTCAGTGAAAATGCCAGAAATCTCTGAGCAAATGGTCGATGAAAAAGTAAAGCATATTATGGAAACCGGTGCAGAACTGTTAATCGGGATGGATTGTAGCTGCTTAATGAATATAAAAGGACGTTTAACACGCAATGGTTATCCAATTGATGTAAAGCATATTGCTCAAGTATTAAATGAAGATCGAAAATAAGAGGGGGGATATAAAGATGGGAATGAAAATTGGGAATCATCCTTTTCATAAGCGTGCTGAAACAGGTATAGGGGATCAATTCATGAGACAGGCTGTCAGGAAAGCGCAAGATGGTCTTAGAGACAAGAAATTAAAAGCTACTGAGAGTCTTGGGAATTGGGAGGAATGGCGAGCTTTAGGGGAAGAAATTCGAAAGCATACATTAGAAAACCTTGATTATTATTTGTATCAACTGAGTGAAAATATTGAGAAAAATGGTGGTTTTGTTTATTTTGCAAAGACTGCAGAAGACGCAAGGGAATATGTAAAAGGGATTGTAAAAAAGAAAAACGCGAAAAAAATTGTGAAATCAAAATCTATGGTAACGGAAGAGATTAGTTTAAATGAAGCGATTGAAGAGGCTGGAGGAGAAGTGTTAGAAACGGACCTTGCCGAATTTATTCTGCAAGTGAACGACCACGATCCTCCATCACATATTGTTGTTCCGTGTCTTCATAAGGATAAAGAACACATTTGTGAAATATTTAAAACAAAGTTAGATTATACTGGAACATCTGATCCTACGGAAATGGCGAGGTTTGTAAGGGATTATTTGCGTGATGATTTTTTTACAGCGGATGTAGGGGTGACAGGATGTAACTTTGCTGTTGCAGAGTCTGGGTCTATTTCTATCGTGGCAAACGAAGGAAATGCAAGACTTACCACGACGCTTCCGAAAACGTTAATTACAGTTATGGGAATGGAACGTATTGTTCCAACATGGGAAGAGCTTGATGTATTAGTAACACTTCTATGCCGAAGTTCTGTAGGACAAAAGTTAACCAGTTATATTACAGGATTAACCGAGCCCGGTGGGACAGACGGACCTGAGGAATTTCATTTAGTCATTGTTGATAATGGTCGTTCTAATATTTTAGGAACAGAATTTCAAAGTATCCTTCAGTGCATTCGCTGTGCGGCATGTATTAATGTATGTCCCATATATCGGCATATCGGTGGACATGCGTATGGCTCCATTTATCCAGGACCGATTGGAGCTGTGTTGACACCACTTTTAGGAGGATATGATGAATATAAAGATTTACCTTATGCATCTAGCCTTTGTGGAGCTTGTACAGAAGCGTGTCCAGTGAAAATACCGTTACACGATTTGTTAATTAAACATCGCCGCCACATTGTAGAAGAAGCGAAACAATCACCTGTGGCTTGGAACGTTGCTATGAAAGGTTTTGAAAAAGCGGTGAATAGCTCCAGATTATTTTCTCTTGCTGCAAAGACCGCTCCGTATGCATTAAAGCCTCTTACAAAAGGGGACAAGATCGAGCGTGGAATCGGTCCGTTAAAAGCTTGGACGGATGCGAGAGATTTTCCAGTTCCAGAAAAACAACCGTTTAGAGATTGGTTTAAAAAACGTGAAAAGGAGAACGATAATGGCCATCCAAAATCGTGAGGAATTTTTATTCCAATTATCAGAAAAGCTTGGCAGAAAACGTCCGGAAGCAGTAAAAAAACCGAACTGGTCTTTTTCTCCGCAGTGGACTGTTTTTGACGGATTAACACAAGATGAACTTGTATTGAAATTAATAGAGCAATGCGAGGTAATCCATACACAAGTTAAGCGAACAACAAAGGCCAGGCTTGTTGAAACATTACAATCTTTTCTCACAGAATGGAATATTCAATCTGCTGTGTATTCTAATGATGAACGGTTTGAGGAATATGGTCTCAGTCAATTTTTAAGCAATGAAGGTACAATGCATTTTCGTAAGTGGGGCTTAGATCATAAAGAAGAGAACATAGAATTTGCGAAAGCTGCTGACCTTGGCATTACGTTCAGTGATATCGCTCTTGCTGAATCAGGAACCGTTGTTCTATTTAATGATGGATTAAAAGGAAGGCACGTTAGTCTTCTTCCTGAGTCATATATTGCAATTGTTCCTAAAAGTACGATTGTGCCAAGGTTAACCCAGGCTACAAAAGTCATTCACCATCAAAATAAAGCGGGAGACAAATTGCCAGCTTGTGTGAATTTCGTTTCTGGTCCGTCAAATAGTGCAGATATTGAAATGAATCTCGTCGTAGGTGTACATGGGCCAATCAGAACAGCGTATATTATTGTGGATGATCAATAAGGATTTACGTCTCCTTACCAAATAATGAGTTAAAGATTTGACTTGATCTTTGTATATTGCGTATAAGATATGCCAATTGTGAGGGATTCTATTTTGTAATCCAAAAGTGATGGGAATTAATTTCCATCGCTTTTTTGTTTCTTTAGGCCGGGAGCTCCTTCATTGTGACAAAGTGTTTTTGATAGTATAATGAAATGAGTATGTGATGAAGAAATTCATCATAAGTAGCTGAGGTGAAGAAACATGCAAAGAGTAACAAACTGTGTGTTAATCAAAGATAATGAAGTTCTCCTATTACAAAAACCTCGTCGGAACTGGTGGGTTGCACCGGGCGGGAAAATGGAACGCGGTGAAACAGTAAGAGATTCCGTTGTTCGCGAATATCGTGAAGAAACAGGTATTTATTTAAAGAACCCAGCGTTAAAGGGGGTCTTCACTTTTGTCATTCAAGAAGGTGATAAAGTTGTTTCTGAATGGATGATGTTCTCCTTTTTAGCGACAGATTTTGCAGGAGAAAACAAATTGGAAAGCGAAGAAGGCATCATTGGCTGGCATACATTTGATAAAATTGATGAGTTAGCAATGGCACCAGGAGATTATCACATTATTGATTATTTAATTAAAGGAAATGGAATAATCTACGGTACGTTTGTATATACACCAGATTTTGAATTACTTTCATATCGATTGGATCCGAGCTAAACCGTCAAGGAGGGGATACAATGACAGCGAATAATGATATTAAAATGGTAATTATTACAGGAATGTCCGGTGCAGGAAAAACAGTAGCTTTACAAAGTTTTGAAGATTTAGGATATTTTTGTGTAGATAACTTACCACCGATGTTATTGCCGAAGTTTGTTGAACTTATGGCAGACTCGAAAGGGAAAATGAATAAAGTGGCACTTGGTATTGATTTACGTGGCCGCGAATTTTTTGAACATTTATGGGGAGCGCTTGATGATTTATCAGAACGCACTTGGATCATTCCTCATATTTTATTTTTAGATGCGAAAGATAGCACGCTTGTAACGCGTTACAAAGAAACGAGACGTTCGCATCCGCTTGCGCCGACTGGTTTGCCGTTAAAAGGGATTGAGGCAGAGCGTGATTTATTAACAGACATGAAGGCAAGAGCTAATATTGTACTCGATACGTCTGAGTTAAAACCGAAAGAATTGCGCGAGAAAATTGTTCATCTGTTTTCAACAGAAAATGAGCAAGCGTTTCGTGTAAATGTGATGTCATTTGGATTTAAGTACGGTATTCCGATTGATGCTGATTTAGTATTTGATGTTCGTTTTTTACCAAATCCATATTATATTCCACAGATGAAGCCTTTAACAGGACTGGATGAAGAAGTTTCGTCATATGTGCTCAAATTTAATGAAACACATAAATTTTTAGAAAAGCTGACGGATCTCATTACTTTCATGCTTCCTCATTATAAAAGAGAAGGTAAGAGTCAACTTGTAATTGCAATTGGATGTACAGGTGGGCAACATCGTTCTGTTACGCTTGCAGAATACCTTGGAAAACATTTGAAACCAGAATATATCGTTCATGTATCTCATCGTGATGTGGAGAAGAGAAAGGGCCATTAGGGGATGAAAAAAGAGAGAAAACCTAAAATTGTCATCATGGGAGGAGGAACTGGACTATCTGTTTTATTAAGAGGATTGAAGAAATATCCTGTTGATATTACAGCGGTTGTTACAGTAGCTGATGATGGTGGCAGTTCAGGTAGATTGCGTGATGAGTTAGAAATTCCACCACCAGGCGACATTCGTAACGTACTTGTTGCGTTATCAGATGTAGAGCCGCTTGTGGAAGCTTTATTTCAACATCGTTTTACATCCGGAGAAGGTTTAACGGGTCATGCATTAGGTAATTTATTGCTAGCTGGGATGACGTCGATTACAGGAGACTTTTTCCATGCCATTACAGAAACGAGTAAAGTGTTAAATGTAAGAGGGCGTGTTTTACCAGCGGCCAACCAAAGTGTTGTGCTTCATGCAGAACTGGAAGATGGGCAAATTGTAACAGGCGAATCGAAAATCCCGTATTTTGGGAAAAAGATTAATCGTGTGTTTTTAACACCGGGTGATGTAGAACCACTGTCTGAGACATTGATGGAGATTCAGCGGGCTGATTTGCTTGTTTTTGGTCCTGGTAGTTTGTATACAAGTATCTTACCGAATTTAATCGTGAAAAAAATCGGGGACGCTGTTCTTACTGCAAAGGCGAAAAAGGTATATGTATGTAATGTCATGACACAAGCCGGTGAAACGATGGGGTATACAGCATTTGATCATGTGCAAGCTTTGCATGATCATCTTGGAGCACCTTTCATCGATACAGCGATTGTAAATAATCATGATATTCCTGCTGAATTACGTAAACTGTATGCAAAAGAGCTGTCTGAACCTGTTGTGGTTGATGAAGATCGTTTTGCTGAAAGTAAGATTCGTTTAATTCAAGATGAATTAGCAAAGTATGATGATCAAGTTGTAAGACATGATACATTAAAACTAGCTTCTATTTTATATTCGTTGTTATAAGCATGCGTTATCTCTTTATGAGATAACGCTACTCATTCATATAGGACAAAATTGTTGTTCCCAAATATCGTATAAGGAGGTGGGGCTGTGTCATTTGCATCAGAAACAAAGAAAGAGCTGACAAAGCTTGAGATGAAGGAGTGCTGTGAGAAAGCGGAGTTATCAGCATTGCTTCGAATGAACGGATCACTTTCTTTTTCAAACCGTCGTCTTTCGATTGATATTCAAACAGAAAATGCAGCAATTGCCAGAAGAATTTACACATTGCTGAAAAAAGGATATGACGTAACGGTAGAATTACTTGTTCGTAAAAAGATGCGACTTAAGAAAAATAATGTATATATCGTTCGGCTTGTTGAAAAATCACGTGAAATATTAGCGGATTTGCATATTGTAAGAGAAGACTTTTCATTTATTCGCAATATCTCACAGGAATTGATTGAAAAGAAATGCTGTAAACGATCGTATTTAAGAGGTGCATTTTTAGCAGGTGGTTCAGTAAATAACCCAGAAACATCATCTTATCACTTAGAGGTCTTTTCGCTATACAAGGAACATAATGATTCTATATGTGAACTGATGAACGGATTTGATTTAAATAGTAAGACGTTGGAAAGGCGTAAAGGGTATATTACGTATTTAAAAGAAGCGGAGAAAATTACGGAGTTCTTAAACATTATTGGTGCACATAATGCGTTGTTAAGATTCGAAGATATTCGTATTGTTCGTGATATGCGTAATTCGGTCAATCGTTTAGTGAATTGCGAAACAGCTAATTTAAATAAAACAATTGGTGCTGCTTTAAGGCAAATCGAAAATATTCGTTACATTGATGAGACGGTGGGACTGGATGTCTTGCCAGATAAACTGCGCGAGATTGCACAATTACGTATTAATTATCAAGATGTAACATTGAAAGAATTAGGCGAGATGGTATCTGGGGGAAAAATCAGTAAATCAGGTATCAATCATCGCTTGCGTAAAATCGATGAAATTGCAGAGAAATTACGCGCGGGGGAACCGGTAGCAAAAAAATAACGGTAAAGGGGAGAAATGGAGCTATGGTTCAAAAACAGGTTGAGGTTGCATTAAAAAACGGCTTGCAAGCACGTCCGGCTGCGTTGTTTGTACAAGAGGCGAATCGTTTTCATGCTGATATTTTCATTGAGAAAGATGGTAAAACAGTCAATGCGAAGAGCATAATGGGAATTATGAGCTTAGCGATTGGATCTGGCAGTAACGTAACGATTATAACAGAAGGGTCAGATGCAGAAGCTGCTTTAGAAGCGTTGGCTGCTTATGTGCAAAATAAACAGTAAAAGCTATCGCATGTAGCGATAGCTTTTTTACTGTGAATGGTCGATATGTTGTGTTGAATCGTTAATGAGTTTACTTTATCATTCTCATATAAATTATGAAAGAATCCGTTTTTCTCCTTGGAGCTCACGAATTGGTTGAATGTTTTGTGTGAATTCGACAGTTCCTATATATTTTCCATCTGCATTTCGCACTGCGAAGTAACGAATATATACATATTTATCTTGAAATTGAATCCAAAAATCTTCGCAATCTTTTTTTCCAGATTTGAAATCTTCTAAGAGCTTTTCAACGACATGAACGCTTTTTGGTGGATGACAGTTTTGCACTGTTCGACCAATGACAGCTTTCGTACGAGCAAAGATTCGTTCTTTTCCATGAGAGAAGTAACGCACAACATCATTTTCATCAATGAATGTAATATCAACAGGTAAGTGATTTAACATTAGTTCTAACTGTTTTAAAGATAATATACCTGTTTCAAAACGAATCAGGCCTTCGGATAGGGCTTCTTCTTTGATCATATTTCTTTCTGGTTTCCATGTACTTGTAGGACTTGTTAAGCAGTAGCCAATTTCATCACTTTCATGAGCGATTTTTAGCCATTCATCTTCTGTAAGAGTTTGAAGGGCCATCGGAAATAAAATATTTTCTTCTTTAAAAATCATTTCAGTTACGTCATGGATGACGAAGGAAACGCTGTCTAAGACTGATTTTTTATCTTGATTATAATTTACTAATTTTTGTTTTGCTTCTTTAATAGCAGCACGAATTCTGTCATCAACGCCCCACATAACTTGAGTTGGTCCATAAATGCCGTATTTCTCTAGATAAGGGAAAAGTAGATTTTCTTTCCGGCTATAATGTTTATCAACATCGATTAATAAATTTAAGTCTTCTATTAGTTTATAAATATTTTCTTCGCTATCTTCTTTTTCAAAACGTTCATAGTGAAGTTGAAGTTTGAAATTCACAAGTAGATCGATTTCTTTGTTTTCCATTTTAAATGTATGAATGGGATGGCCTGGTTGCTCTTCTTGTTTATTAGATTGATGAATTTCTTCAATGGATCCTTTAAAAACAGCTGTATGAACGGAGCATAAGCGTTGGACTTCTTCAACTGGAATTCCTTCTTCTTCCATAAGTGCCTGTTCGAGCTTTGAAATTTCTGCTACGGTAATATTTCCGATCGCTTCTTGAAACTGAGCTGTTACATCTTCAATATTTTTTCCGTTATGAAGATCTTTAATAATAGTCTTTAAGACTGTTTGTCGTTCAGAGTTATTTATACTTTCTTGTTCCCTGTTATTAATGATTTCGCTCATAAGAATTCTCCTCTACTCGTTAATGTGAAATCCATTATTTTTAAAACTTTCCTTTACTGTATCAAGTGAAATTCCTTTCATTCGGCATCCGTTTGGAATTGTCATTATACGGCCGGCTGTTTGAAGCATATTAGGTTTCGTTATATTTTCAAAGCCAAGATCTTTTAAAAGAGGGATGATCTCAGGGTATTGGGTAGTTAAATCATAAACAGTTTGATGAAAATCAATTAACTTTGTCATTATTCTCACCTCGAAAACAAATGATAGTAATTTTCAATTACAATGTAACATAAAGGTAGGGATAGAATTGTGAGTCAAATCACACATTCTTTCTTTTTAACAAGTTTGTCACTTTTGCTTTTATCTTACTATTCTCAATTAGTAACATTGCGATATTAAGATTTAAAGGGAAAAAGGAAGTTAGAGCAGAGTGCACAGTCTTGTAAAAAGCTGTCATGAAGGATCGCCATCAGTGGAGGATGGAGAGCCTCCACTGATGGGAGTATCACTAATGAAAGGGTGATGACTTCGAATAGAATATTGATTTAGGACAGCTTGGGATCAGATTATATAATTTCATTTTCCAATTTGTTTAGATCGATAAGGAAATGACCATCTCCATCCGTAGCAATTAGTTCATTTTTTCTTAAGTAAGTAATGGTTCGGCTCATAGTTTCTCTTGATGTTCCAATCATGTTGGCGAGCTCTCGGTTCGTAAAATGGGTTGTTATTTTATATTTTTCATCTATCTGTACACCATTTGACTTACATAGGCGTAGCAGTAGCATAATAATTCTCGCATATGTGTCATGAAGAATTTGTTCTTCTAATCTATTTTGAAGATCTACGATTTTCTCTCCAAGAACTCTAAATAATTTAATACATAATTCAGGGTACTTAATTAAAATCATCTCAAAATCAACGATAGGAATGACAATTAATTGGGCATCTTCAAGAATTTCAGCATGAGCAGGAAATGAACCTTTTCGAAAGAAGCCAGAGTGAGGAAACATTTCTCCATCTTGAAGTATAGAAACAATTTGTTCTTTGCCAGATGTATCTGTTTTTTGAATTTTCACTTTGCCAGAGTGAATAAAAAATACTCGGTCAAGTGTATCACCCTGCATAAATACAAATGATTTTGCTTTATACATTCGCATTCGTGAAATTTCCACAATGGGTTGAATTTCTTCTTCTGAAAGTTCTTTAAAGAGGGAAACGCCCTGTAAGTGTTTTTTTATTATTTCTGACATGTATTCATCACTCCTAACATCATCCAAAAGATAGTGCTTTTCTTATTAATGTATCCTAAATAGAAAAATGAAGCAGTGATAAAAATCATACTTTTGGTGAAGGTGAGATGAATTCCAAAAACAAAATTGGAACTTGTAAGATTTGTGAAAAATAAGAGAGGAAGATGGAGGTATACGCTTTTCATGAATGCAGATGTCGGCCTGTTAATGCGGGATAAAACGGGATTAATTGAAAAGAGGTCGTTATTCCTCTTTTCAATTATCCTGTTTTCTTCTTATTTAAGCTTGTGCAATTGCACGTGGAAATAAAACGTTATTTTCTAAATGTATATGCTCGAATAAATCAGATTCAAGAGCTTCAAGTCGTTGATAGACAAGACGATAAGTGCCACAAGCGCCTACTGGAGGAGTAAAGTCATTTGTAACTTTACGAAGTTCTTTAATAATATCACCAGCGTGGTTGTGTTCATTTTCTAATTCATCTACTACTTTGCGTAATTTCATATAATTTTCATCAGTTGGATTTTGTTCAAATGCTAAAATCAAAGAGAAATCTTCTGTTTCTTCTTTAATTAAATGTTGCTCTAATTCTGTTTTTAATTCATGGAATAGCTTATGAATTTGAGCTAAATGTGGTTGTCCTGCTCCATGAACGCGTAATACTTTTGTTACGTAGGGGCTTAACAACGGTAATTCTTCATTCAAATAGCGATGATGTTTATTCACAATATAATCGATTAATTCACTATACGAAGCTGTTTTCCAATCAATTTCAGATTCGTTTAATTGTTTTGTTTCATGATAGAGCGTATTTAACTTTGTTAAAATTTCTTCTGAGGATAAATTTCTTTCATTAATAGCATCGATAATGGGTCTATTACCACCACAGCAAAAATCTATTCTATATGATTTGAAAAGGTCACTTGCCTTTGGAAATTGTGTAACAATATCACCAATAACGGAATCTTTGGTAAAAATATGTTTCATATGAATACCTCCATAAAGTTTAAATGTTTGATCTGGGTTAAGAATATCGATAATTTAGCGTTCATGTGGTGATATAAATCACTTATAATGAGTGAATTTTATCATTAGTGATTTTTATATAAATTTAAAATTGCAAAGAAAAAATAATGCAGTGATTTTACTCACAGTATCCTTTTTGAACATGGCTTATCTTTAATGAAAGAGGATATAGGGAATCTATTTTATATAAATATTGATCTCGATCCTTTTGTTTGATTCAGTAGCAAAGCATTATAAAAACATTTGAAATATTTTTGTATGTAGCACGTATGACATTATTGATCAAAACTTTGGGGGAGAGTGTCGAAAGAATGAAGTTAATTATTCCAAAGCAGCATGGAGCATGGGGAATGTTACTTATTCCATTTATTTTGGGCGTTTTAATTGGTAAAGGGACGTGGTACCATATTCCGCTTTTTTTTGCATGGTTATTCGTATACTTAGCTACGTATCCTTTACTAATGTATGTAAAGCAACCAAGGAAGAAGTATTACCTATATTATTTCTTTCTTTATTTTAGTGTGGCCTGTGTGTTCGCGATTGTTGCTCTTATATATGAATGGCGTATTTTATTGTTCTCCATTGTTATGCTTCCATGCTTTTTCATAAATATTTATTATTCACGTCAAAAAAACGAACGAGCTTTGTTAAATGATATATTTGCTATTATTTTGTTTTGTATAGGTGGAATAATTAGTTATTATTTCACAATGAAAACAGTTGATGAGAAAGCATGTGTAATTGCAGTGATATCATTTTTATATTTTATGGGAAGTACGTTTTATGTAAAATCAATGATTCGTGAGAAAAAGAATCCAATGTATCGTTTGGTTTCGTGGGGTTACCATTCTTTACTCATGATTATTACTTTAATTGTATCACCGTGGTTTAGCATTATCTTTATACCAAGCTTAGTACGATCCATAATATTTTATGGTAGAAATATTTCAATTTTAAAATTGGGTATTTTAGAGATTGTAAATTCGATTTACTTTTTTATTACAGCAATGCTGTTAGCCAAAGCCTTACTGTAATAATTTCTCATAATTATTAAAATAAGTTGGTGATGGTTCAGTAATATTTTGATAAGGGAACTGATTCAAATAACTTTTTTACATTTCATATATATTATCCTGCTATTTGCGGGTAGTAATTGATTGTGATTTGAATGCTAGATACTGAAAGGGCTGTATAAATAATGACTTTCTATCAAATGTTAACACCATATTATGATGAAATTTTTCCTGCAAATGAGAAACAAATAAATTTTATAGTCTCTTATTTACAAAAAGGTAGGTCTATACTGGATGTAGGCGCAGGAACGGGTAATGTAGCCCAAGCACTAATTGAAAAGGGGTTTGCCGTTACTGCGATGGAACCAGAGGAAGCGCTGGCTGCAAAAATTCGGAAGAAAGCTGCAGTTTACGAAGGGATATTTAGTGTAAATACATTTGGGATGCAACAAATTGAAAATGTGCCTGGAGTATTTGATGGTATTTATTGTATTGGAAATACACTGGCTCATTTGGATAATAAGAAAGAAATCTTTAATTTTATCTGTGGCGCTTATGAAAAATTAAAAGCAAACGGAAAACTAATGATTCAAATTGTAAATTATGAAAAAGTATTAGATGAAAATAATTTACAATTTCCGGTGCTAGAGAAGAAACATTTCTCGTTTAAGCGTAATTATACGCTAGAAGGAGAAAAAGTATTATTTACTGCAATATTGAATGTAGATGATAAAGAATTATCAAATAGTATTTCGTTATATCCTATTACGAAAAAGGAATTACTGCCTATGTTAAAAGAATCTGGTTTTCGGACTATAGAAACTTTCGGTAATTTTGAGAAAGAGGCTTATTTACCTAATAAATCAGCATTAGTGCTTGTAGCTACAAAATAAATACGTTATTCAAGATGCCTTAGTGAAGGAGACCTTTCCCATTCGCTAAGGTGTTTTTTTATTTAGTTTTGCAAAATGTGATTCCAGTCATCTTTTTATCTTAGGAAAATTTTTATAATACAGTTGTTGTTAACAGATACCATTTGGAAGGCAGTGAAACAATATGGATAGAGAAGTGAAGCTAACAGAAGATATATATTGGGTTGGAAAGATTGATGATAGGGAAGTACCGTTTCATCGTTTGATTTTAGCAAAAGGAACAACTTATAATGCGTATCTTTTAAAAACTGAAAAACCAACAGTGATTGATACAGTTGATCTAGAGTTTGGAAGAGAATTTGTAGAATGTTTAAGTAAATTAATTGATCCACAAGAAATTCAATATATCGTAGTAAATCATACAGAGCCAGATCATTCAGGTGGCTTGGCAGCATTAGCCTCAAAGGCTACAAAAGCTACAATTGTATGCACAGAAATTGCAGTACCTGAGTTGCAGGAAATGTACAAATTGCATCACAGAAATTTCTTAGTCGTCAAAGATGGAGATACATTAGATATTGGTGGAAAAACGTTGAAATTTAAAGAAACCCCATATCTTCATACAGAAGAAACAATGATCACGTATTGTATCGAGGATAAAATTTTATTCCCATGTGATATTTTCAGTACTCATGTAGCGAATTATGAATTCTTTAACGATGAAGTGAATGAAGATATTACGGAAGATTTCATAGGCTACTATAATGCGATCATTCATCCACATAGAAGATATGTTAGAACGTTAATGGAAGCATTGAAAGACTTAGATGTTCAAATGATTGCTCCGTCTCATGGGTACATTTTACGCCAAGATGTTCAAAAATATATCGATTTATATGTAGAAATGAGTAAAGATACAACACAAGGTAAAAGAGTAACAATTGTATATGCAACCATTAAAAACAACACGAAAAAAATCGCGAATATCATTAAAGAAACATTCGAGGCAGATAATATTAAAGTAACAGTATTTAATGCTGATAAATCGGATAAAGCTCAGATTCTAGAAAGTATTCAAGAAGCAGATGCAGTCTTCATCGGATCGTCAACTAAATACGCAGATATGATTGGAAACTTAGAAGAAATTTTAATAGAAATGAAGGAAATGAACTTAGAAGGGAAAATTGCAGCTGCATTCGGATCATATGGTTGGAGTGGTGAAGCAATTGAGGTAGTACAAGATTACCTAAGTGAAACAAACATGAATGTACAAAGTACATCAAATGTTATTAAATCTACAGGTATGACTCATGTTGAATTTCCTATTCGTATAAGATTCTCTCCAAAGAGTGAAGAAAAAACACAACAAATCAAACATGCAACAACATTTGTTACAGACTTATTATTAAGCTCTATTTAATAGAAAAACGTAGGTGAAGACATGGGAAAGACTTTTGTTATTATCGGAAGCGGAGTAGCTGCTGTAAATGCTGCAAAAACAGTTAGAGATCATGATAAGGATTCAAATATATTCATTTTTGGTGAAGAACCATCTTTACCATATAACAGAATTAAGCTATCAAAAGAGCTATACTCAGATTTGCATAGCGAAAAAGTTGTAATCAAAAAAGAAAAGTGGTATCAAAATAATGATATATCAGTTTTCACAAATACAAAGGTAGTAAAAATTGATACAGAACAGCAACATATTGTTACAGCAAATAATGAGAAAATTGCTTATTATAAACTATTAATTTGTACAGGTGCAAATAATAAGAAGTTACAAATAGATGGAATAAATAAAAAAAATGTCTTTACTATTAGAGACATGCATGACGCGGATAACTTTAAAACATGTTTAGAAGGTAAAAAGAGTATTGTAAACATTGGTGGAGGCGTACAAGGATTGGAGACAGCTTGGTCTATCGTGAAAGCTGGTAAAAAAGTAGCTATTGTAGAAGTTACTGATAAATTAATGGGAAGACAATTAGATGAAAAAACGTCTCTTTTATTAAAACAAAAAATTGAAAGTGCAGGTGTACAGGTATATGTAAACACTACTATTGATTCTATTCTTGGAGAAGAAGTAGTAACTGGAATTAAAGTGAATGGTGATCAACGAATTGTTTGTGATAGTGTTGTATATTCAATTGGAATCACTCCTAACATTTCAATAGTGAATCATACTCCTATCCACATAAATAGAGGTATTGTTGTCAATGAGAAGATGGAAACGAGTGTAGAATCTGTATATGCTGCTGGGGATGTAGCAGAGGTAGATGGTGAAATTGACGGTCTATGGGGACGAGCAATGGATCAAGGGAAAATTGCAGGAAGTAACATGGCTTCTATTCCTGCTACTTACAAGAAAGCAATTCCAGTTACAATCTTTAATGCGTTTGATATATCTTTATTCTCAATTGGATGTATTGATGAAAAACAATGTGATACAACAATTGTTGAAGAGGATGGTAAAGAGAAATATACAAGGTTGTTTATTAAAGATAATAAAATAGTAGGTGTTATCTCATTAGGAGGAGTAGTTGCATCTATCCCATACAAATCCGCTATTGAAAAACAAGTATCATTGAAAGAGATTGATATGAAAAATATGAATATAAGTGAAATAATGAGCAAGGTAAAAGAGAAACTACAATCTTAATATTGTAATAGAAAGAAGGCATTATAATGAAAAAATATATTTGTTTACCATGTGGTTATATTTATGATCCAGAAATTGGAGATCCGGATGAAAATATAGAACCAGGAACAAGTTTTGGAGATTTACCAGAAGGTTGGGTGTGTCCGGTATGTGGAGAAGATACTGAACATTTTGCGCCAGTAGAAGAATAGTACAAAAAGTAACGAGAAGATTATTTAATCTCTCGTTACTTTTTTATAAGGAAAGAGTTTTTAAGTGATTGGGGTCACACGTGAGGACTTTAGGAAAAGCTATAATAATGTAGATACGATTAAAATTCAGCAAAAGTAGAGAAGTAAGGCTAGAGATAAGCTGTCTGTAAAAGCCCGGAATAATCATTGGAGGATAAAGAGGATTCTTGTTGATTAAAGTTACGCTTAATATATGTAAAACTAGGTGAGATAATATGAAAGAAAATGATTATCATAAAAATGTGTTGAAGCCTTGTCCGAGAAAAGTTCTTATTTTTCAGTCCTTATCTGACGAAGAAATTTTAAAGATAGCTTCAATGACAAAACATAAGCAATTTAAAAAGGGACAACCATTAATTCATGAAGGGGAGAAGTCAGATACATTATTTATTATTAATCAGGGGCAAGTAAAGCTATCCAAATTAACTCTTCAAGGGAAAGAGCAAATTTTGCATATTTTAACAAGTGGTGAATGTTTTTGTGAACTAAATATATTTAATTGTGATGAGAAGAGTAATTTTAGTGCATATGCTATAGAAGATACAAAAATTTGTATGTTAACAAAAGCTGATATGGATAGTATTATGGAACGAAATCCTGGTATTGCATTAAAATTGTTAAAAACAGTTACAAAACGGTTAGCACATACGGAGAATTTAGCACACAATCTTGCAACAAATGATCCGGAAGTTAGAATTGCTTATATACTTCTAGAGTTTTGTGAAATGTATGGTAAAGATACTGATGAGGGGATACTTATAAACTTACCATTAACACGAGAAGAAATGGCAAATTATATCGGAATGACAAGAGAAACAATTAGTCGTAAATTAAGTAAATTTGAAGAGTTAGGATTTATGACATCAATTGGAAATAAGCAGATTATAGTTGAAAATAAGTTGGCTTTTAGAGAATATATCGAGTAAATGGGTAGGGATATTAAACTAAAAGCAATGTTATGGAGACTACACATAATATTGAATTCCTTTCTACTTTTGGAAACATATTGCTCTTAATCTGTTCTTTCGTAGAATTAGCCACTACTTTATAAGAAAAAAGCTATCGCATGTACGATAGCTTTTTTTTGTGAAGCGGCTCTTTTGAACGAGCCACTTCCGCTTTTAGTGATATCCAGCTCCAGCGGCTAAAACAGTCGGTCGTTTCACCCCTTCATTCGAGGCAAAAAGCGCCTCGGAATCAGGGATTCCAACGCCCTCCTGTTCTAAACGAGCCGCTTCCGCTTTTAAGTATATTAACGATTTGTAAAGATTTTATCGATTAAGCCGTATTCTAGTGCTCTTTCTGCTGTCATGAAGTTGTCGCGGTCTGTGTCGCGTTGTAGAACTTCTAATGGTTGACCTGTGCGATCAGCAAGAATTTGGTTTAATTTTTCACGTAAGAATAGGATACGTTTTGCAGCGATTTCGATTTCAGTCGCTTGACCTTGTGCTCCGCCAAGTGGTTGGTGAATCATTACTTCACTGTTTGGAAGTGCATAACGTTTTCCTTTTTCACCTGCTGCAAGTAGGAAAGCACCCATAGATGCTGCCATACCGATACAAATTGTTGATACTTGTGGTTTAATAAACTGCATTGTATCGTAAATTGCCATACCTGCTGTGATAGAACCGCCAGGACTGTTGATGTAGATGTGAATATCTTTTTCTGGATCCTGAGATTCCAAGAATAAAAGCTGGGAAACGATTGAGTTTGCTACGTTGTCATCAATTGCGCTACCAAGCATAATGATGCGGTCTTTTAATAGTCGAGAGTAAATATCGTAAGCGCGTTCTCCACGATTTGTTTGTTCAATTACTGTAGGAATTAAATTCATCTGTTATTTCCTCCTTTGAAAGCTTTCTTAGTCTTATAATACAATTATGGTCAATAAAGGTCAAACGAAACCACTTTAAATCAAAAAAA
The DNA here is from genome assembly GCF_000374965.1 of Bacillus sp. 95MFCvi2.1. Taxonomy (NCBI): domain Bacteria; kingdom Bacillati; phylum Bacillota; class Bacilli; order Caryophanales; family Bacillaceae; genus Bacillus; species Bacillus sp. 95MFCvi2.1. The sequence continues at coordinate 18,471 of NZ_KB895726.1, forward strand.
TATGTAGTTGTATCATGATTTATTCGCTATGTTTTTGGAATTCCCTGCTTATGTATCTTCAACATCATAACCGAATTATATAAATTTAAACGTAATAGGAGAAGTATAGTATTCGCAAAAAACAAAAGAACGCCTTTTTCGTAGAAGCGTCCTTTTGTTTCCTATTCTTTTAAGAGGTAGGTTACTTTATTTAAAACATGTTCGATTTGTTTTGCATTTTTGCTATACATTTGACTTGCTGATTTCGATTTTGTTTCTAAAGAAAATAATTCAAGATCAGCATGACATTTTTTTAAAGAAGCTAATAGCAATGGCTTATTTTGAGGCGAAGGCATTTGGATTTTGTCATTATAGATGTCGACAGTAAGTTGTCCGTAAGAGTCGACTTGTCCAAGAAAGACATTTTCTATTACAACTCCAATCTTCTCTAACTCCATGTGAAGCCAAGCGCGATTATGACCGCTAGCTGAAAGTGGTTCATCTAGTACATTGCCATCCATAATTACTGTATGTGTTTCCTTTTCGTTCGGCACTTTTAGTCCGATGTCTTTTGCGGTTAGTGGTTGTCTATCCTTTTTCAATAAGACGTTTAATTCGCCATTTGGCTCTAATACAGCAAATTCAACATCAGCTATGTTGAATACATCTTTTTTACGAAGGAGTTCGAGTAATTCATCGCTTGTATATTTTTCCTTTTTCAAATTATCTTCGAGTACTTTTCCATCTTTTATAAAAACAGTAGATTTTCCCTCAAAGAAGTCTCTTACTGTTTTGTTTTTTAAAGAAGCAAGTCCAGCGAAAAAAGGTACGATCGCAAAAACAAGTATACTGGAAACACCGTGGAAAAAGTTTTGTTCTAGCCCAGTCGATACTTCAGCAGCGATATCACCAATTGTCATACCGGCTATGTATTCGAAAAAAGAAAGCTGAGAGATTTGTCTTTTTCCAAGCCATTTTGTGATAGCGAATAAAATAATCAAGATACATAAAGAACGTATAATGACAAGTGGCCATTCTGGTATGTGAATGTGAGGCATATAAATTCCCTCCAGTTTGCCTAAAATCCTTTATATTGTGGTTCTTCCCGTTCTAACATCGAAATTCTGTTCTTTAAATCAGCGATAACACTATCCATTTCTAACATACATTCATGGAAAACGCGTTTTGCTTCTTCGTCAGCCGCGTCTTGTGAAAGGGTACTTAAACTTGCTTGTGCACCTTTTAAACTAGCGAGACATGTTTTTATACTAGCAACAACAGTCATGGGAACACCTCTTATCCTTTTGGTTTAAATAGTAATGCGCCGATAAATCCGAATATAATGGCTGCGGAGATACCAGCACTTGTTACTTTAAACATACCTGTTATAACGCCGACGATCCCGTGCTTTGCCGCTTCTGCCATTGCTCCATGAACAAGGGCGTTTCCGAAACTTGTAATCGGAACGGTTGCCCCAGCTCCGGCAAAATCGATTAGTGGTTCATATAAATTAAATCCATCTAATATAGCACCAGCAACAACGAGTGTTGCCATTGTGTGAGCGGGCGTGAGCTTACCGACATCAAACATAAGCTGCCCGATTACGCAGATGAGTCCACCGATGACAAAAGCCCAGAAAAATATCATTGTTCTACACCTCCAAATTCAATCGATACGGCATGGGCGATGCACGGAATGGTTTCTTCTTGTTGAAATGTAAGAGGAGACAATAAAGCGCCGGTCGCTACGACAAGCATCCTTTTGAACTCACCCTTCTTCATTCGGTTTAATAAATGTCCGTATACGACTGTTGCTGAACAACCTGCCCCGCTTCCACCAGCTAATACGGGTTGGCCTTCCCGATAAATGAGCAATCCACAATCTTGAAATTGCTCGCTCTTTACTTTTGTTCCGTGCTTATGCAGTAAATCATAGGAAATTTCACGTCCGACATGACCTAGGTCGCCCGTTACGATTAAATCATAGTGAGATGCATCAATTTGCATATCGCGTAAATGTGCTTCGATTGTATCGACAGCAGCTGGAGCCATCGCGCCTCCCATGTTAAAGGGGTCAGTTAAGCCCATATCAACAATCCGTCCAATTGTTGCGGATGTCACACGCGGTCCATCTCCTGTACTACTTAAAAGCGCTGCACCAGCACCAGTTACGGTCCATTGAGCGGTAGGTGGTTTTTGACCGCCGTATTCAGTTGGATAGCGGAATTGTTTTTCCACGGCTGTATTATGACTTGATGAACCTGTTAATAAATATTTTGCACCTTTTGCATTTACAATGCTTGCACCGAGAGCAAGGCCTTCCATAGAAGTAGAGCAAGCACCAAATAATCCAAGATAAGGAGTGCCAAGTGTACGACAAGCAAAGCTTGAAGGTGTAATTTGGTTAATTAAGTCTCCGGCGAGTACAAATTGAATATCTTCTTTACGAAGTCTTGCTTTTTCCGTTGCACGGCTACAAGCTTCTTCAAATAAAATTTTATGCGCCTTTTCATAAGAATCTTGTCCGAGCCATAAATCTTCATGAAGAGTATCAAAGTCTTCAGGGATTTTTCCTTTTGCTTCAAATGGCCCACCGACTACACCTGTTGAGATGATAACTGGTTTATTTTCAAATACCCATGTTCGGTGTCCTTGTAACATTTACAAGCCTCCCCATTGAACAAGAATGGTTTTAATAAGAGCGATTACGAAAGCAGAAAATACACCAAATAAAATAACGGATCCTGCTAATTTAAACATGTTGCCACCTACCCCAAGGACAAAGCCTTCCGTTCGGTGTTCGATGCATGCGGCGATAACAGAATTGCCAAAACCAGTAACCGGTACGGCTGTACCAGCGCCAGCAAATTGTCCAAGACGGTCATACACACCGAATCCAGTTAGCAACATAGAGATGAAAATGAGTGTCGCTACTGTTGGGTTTCCTGCAGACCTTTCAGTGAAATCGAAATAGGTGATATAAAAGGTAGAGATGAGTTGGCCGATAAAACAGATAAGACCGCCAACAAAAAAAGCTTTTATACAATTTTTTAAAACAGGCCGTTTCGGTTCGCGCTGTTGTGCAAATTTTTTATATTCCTGTTGTACAGGTGTTAAATTTTTGTCTTTACTGGACATTTGGATCCTTCCTTTTCTTTTAGAAAACGTACAATTACGTATCGGATTTCACTTCTGATTGAATGAGTTTTAATTGCTTTTTGATCTGATCCTTGTTTACTTCTTTTTTCTTAATTTTGTTCTCCAGGTTATCTAATAGCATGAAAATTTTTCGATCTGTACTTACTTGAATATTGAAAGTAGGATACTCATCGCTCAATTGTTTTTTGATTTTGGTGCGCAGAGGTTTTAAACCGAATCTTTCGTGATGCTCTGGTTTGACAGCTATGTAAAGATCTAAGTTGGAGTTAACGGCTGTGGCTTTTATTATTTCCTCCATAGCAAGTACTTTCTTCTTTGCTTCTTGAGAGATAGACTGATTAAAGGATTCTGTACTCATCTTCGTTAACTTTGGACCATTCTTTTCCTCTGTTCGTTTCGCTTCTTCTTTTTTTACTTTTTTATCTAATGGACTACTACCACAGCCGGTAAATGAGCTGAGTAGTAGTACGAATAACGCGGTTATGATTCCAAGTTTTCGCATTACGATCATTCCATTTCTATTGCTTTATGTAATCTGAGTGAAAAAGGATGATATGGAATCATCCTTTTTCTGTTTCTCAAAAAGTGAGTGCCATGAGATGGTATAGTACTTTCACTTATTGTTGTCCGTATTGAGGCTCTTCTTGCTGAACTTCATCAACACGTGGGTTTAAAGAATCAATAATAGATTGTGTTTGTTGTGCAGCTGTTTGGAAAAGCTGTTTTGCTTGTTGGTTGTCCGTATCAAGAGCGAACCCCTCTAAGCTTGCTTGCGCACTTTTTAATCCAGAAACAGTTTGTTTTAATTTTGTAATTACAGTCATTGAATGAAGCCTCCTTAAGAATATGAATTCAATGATTATAATTTGTGAGTAGCCCCAAAAATATAATTACCAAATTTAGGATTGACGATTTGTTTTTGAAGAAATAGTGAGGAGAGCTTTTTTATATGATAGTAGTTGCGTACATTGACATAAGAAGATATAATTACCAATATATCGTTTATGCGCCCATAGCTCAGTCGGATAGAGCGGTGGTTTCCGGTACCACGTCTGCCGGGGGTTCGAATCCCTCTGGGCGCGTCAAAAAGTCTTAACTTACATTTGTAGGTTAGGACTTTTTTATTTCCTTCTTGTTATATCTGTTCATAAGATTTACTATTAGTACATGGTAATAAAAATGTTCTATATATTCATTTGGATTTTCAAGCCTATAAGCCGGGGCTATGAACAGAAAAGGAGGTCTCCACGCACTTTCTCCTTTTGTGTTCGCTTGGCAAGGGGCTAAAAAAGGAACTGACCGCTTCTACGTATGATCGGATTATCTCTTCCATCCCAAAAGAAAGGTTTTATGTCAGTTCTTCAACTTGTATTTATATATATTTTTTATTGTTTTCTTTCAATATTATCCATTTTTCAGTTGTAAGATGTAAATTTCATTAATACATATAAATTAATAATATTTGGAATGGGTATCTGCGCAGGATTCTCCTTTTAGGAAACTTATTGTACAATAGAAACAAGGGGGAGATTAGATTGAAGGCAAGTCTTTTACAAGAACAAAGCTTACGTTTGGCCATGACACAAGAGTTAAGACAAGCGATTACAATGCTCCAATATAATGTGCAGGAATTATCGGAGTTTTTGTATGAGCAATCGTTAGAGAATCCCCTTATTGAGTTAGGCGGCTTTGAGAGGGAGAAGAAAAAGAGTTCAAGCAAAAGTAAAAGTACAAGCAAACAAGTTAATAATCAAATGGAAATTTACAGTGTGGATTCGACAACGATTCAGCAACACTTATTAGATCAAATACAGTATTATAAAATAGATGAAGAGCAGCGAAAAGCAGCTTCTTTCATCATTATGAACATGGATGAGAATGGTTATTTACAAGAAACCAATGAAGAATTAGCAGAACTACTTGCAGCACATATTGATGTAGTGGACTGTTCTATGGAGCTTGTCCAGTCATTAGAGCCAGCAGGGGTGGGAGCGCGTAATATTCAGGAGTGTCTATCACTTCAATTGAAGCGCTTACAAAAACGAGATGAGCTGGCAGAAATGATTGTGGATGAACATTTCGTGTATTTTGTTAAGAAAGATTGGCGGAAACTTATCCATGTTATGAAATGTAATAATGAAGAATTACAATCAGCTGTTGATTGTATTACATCGCTTCAGCCAAAACCAGGGCTTGCGTTTAGCTCTGAAAAACCGCTTTATATTGTTCCTGATATGGCTGTTAAAAAAGACGGCGATCGTCTCGTTTTACAAATGAATGAACGTAACATGCCAAGGATTGAAATTCATTCAGAGTATAGTGCACTTCTTCATAATAGTGAAAGTGAGGTTGCTTCTTATGTATCTGAGAAGTACCAGCATGTGCAGTGGATTATGCGCAGTTTAAAGCAACGGAAACAAACGCTTTTGCAAGTGATGGAAATCATTATGAAGAAACAACGTGATTTCTTTTGGCAGGGGCCAGAGTACTTAAAGCCACTCTCCTTAAAAGAAGTAGCTGAAGAACTAAGTGTACATGAATCTACAATTAGCCGTGCTACCCGTAATAAATATGTACAAACGCCGCACGGATTGTTTGAAATGAAGTCATTTTTTAGTAACGCAGTGGTTACAACAGAAGATGAGGCTGTTTCTACAAAGCGTGTTAAACAATTGATGCAAGCGCTTGTAGAAAAAGAAAACAAGAAAAAACCACTTTCAGATCAAAAAATTTCAAAATTGTTAGAAGAAGAGCATGAAATCGTTATTTCAAGAAGAACGGTTGCGAAATATCGAGAACAAATGAATATTCCTGCTTCTTCTCTTCGAAAAACAATTGGATAGGTGAAGAAGATGAAGGTTGTTTTATATACGAAAACGGATTGTGGCCTTTGTGAGAAGGCAAAACAGCTGTTGAAAGAAGTGCAACATGAATATTCTTTTGAAATCGAGGAAATAGATATATATGAAGATGATGAGCTTTTAGAAAAGTATCAAATTATGATTCCTGTTGTGGAAATTGACGGAAAACAGGCGGAATGCGGTGTCATTCACAAAGATGTCATAATAAACTATATAAAGAATGCAGTTAAGAGTTGAATAAGTTTCTATCTCCTGTTACAATAATAAACGTAGCAGGGATTATTTTTTTAAACCTAGTGGGACATAAAATGTCACTACGGGACACAAAGTGACCACGAGGGAAAATGAACCGATGCAGTGAGGAGAAAAGATATGCGCTCATGGATTCAAAATACAAAAAAATTATTACCTGATCTGCTACCTGTTATGCAAACGAGAATGCAAATTCTTCAGCACATTCGTCTCATGCAGCCGATTGGCAGAAGAAATTTATCTGCAAGTCTTGGTATGACAGAACGAGTATTGCGAAGTGAAGTACAAGTTTTGAAAGAACAAAACTTAGTTCACGTCGCCTCTTCTGGAATGACTTTAACAGAAGAAGGAACAACTGTGGTTCTTGCTTTGGAAGACTTTATGAAAGAAATTTCCGGGTTAAAGGTTTTAGAAAAACAACTTAAGGAAACATTAGACTTGGATGAAGTTTTCGTTGTCCCTGGTGATAGTGATGAATCACCCTGGGTCAAACTGGAGATGGGCCGTGCTTGTGTGACTTGTATAAAAGACCATCTGACAGCGAATAATATCGTTGCTGTGGCTGGAGGAACAACGCTAGCTGCTGCTGCGGACATGATGCAACTAGATTGCAAAGATTTACATATGCTATTTGTCCCAGCGCGTGGTGGAATTGGAGAAGGTGTCGAATTAGAGGCCAATACCATTTGTGCGAAGATGGCACAAAATACGATGAGTAATTATCGCTTATTGTATGTTCCAGACCATGTAAGTAGCGAAGCATATGCGTCTATTGTGACAGAGCCTTCCGTGAAAGAAGTTCTTGAGTTGATTCGATCTTCCAATATCGTCATTCATGGAATTGGTGATGCGTTAACAATGGCACGGCGCAGAAATACTTCAGAAGCAGATTGGATGAAAATTAAAGCAAGTGAAGCAGTAGGCGAAGCTTTCGGTTATTACTTCAATGAACAAGGTAATGTCGTTCATAAAGTACAAACAGTAGGTATGCAGCTAAAAGATTTACATCATGTATCTCACGTTGTTGCAGTCGCTGGAGGATCTTCAAAAGCAAAAGCAATACAGGCTGTAATTAAACAAGGGCACACTTCGATTCTAATTACAGATGAAGGTGCAGCGAAACAATTAACAAAGGGTATTACCCTTTAATATAATCCCCCAAGGAGGAAATTTAAATGACTAAAATTGGTATTAATGGATTTGGACGTATCGGACGTAACGTATTCCGCGCAGCTCTTAACAACCCAGAGGTAGAAGTAGTAGCAATCAACGACTTAACAGACGCTAAAACTTTAGCTCACCTTTTAAAATATGACACAGTTCACGGAACTTTAAATGCAGAAGTATCTGCTAACGAAAGCAGCATCGTTGTTAACGGTAAAGAAATTAAAGTTATCGCTGAGCGTGACCCAGCTCAATTACCATGGAGCGACTACGGAGTAGAAATCGTAGTAGAATCTACTGGACGTTTCACTAAAAAAGCAGACGCTGAAAAACACTTAGGTGGATCAGTTAAAAAAGTTATCATCTCTGCGCCAGCTTCTGACGAAGATATCACTGTTGTTATGGGTGTTAACCACGAACAATACGATGCAGCTAGCCACAACGTAGTATCTAACGCTTCTTGTACTACAAACTGCTTAGCTCCATTCGCTAAAGTATTAAACGAAAAATTCGGCGTAAAACGCGGAATGATGACAACAATTCACTCTTACACTAACGACCAACAAATCTTAGACTTACCACACAAAGATTTACGTCGTGCTCGTGCAGCAGCTGAAAACATGATCCCAACATCTACTGGTGCAGCTAAAGCTGTAGCATTAGTATTACCAGAACTTAAAGGTAAATTGAACGGTGGCGCAGTACGTGTTCCAACTGCTAACGTTTCTCTTGTTGACTTAGTTGTTGAACTTGACAAAGAAGTAACAGTGGAAGAAATCAATGCAGCATTCAAAGCAGCTGCTGAAGGCGAATTAAAAGGTATCCTTGGATACAGCGAAGAGCCATTAGTATCTATCGACTATAATGGATGCACAAACTCTTCTACAATCGATGCATTATCTACAATGGTAATGGAAGGTAACATGGTTAAAGTACTTTCTTGGTACGATAACGAAACTGGTTACTCTAACCGTGTAGTAGACTTAGCTGCATACATGACTTCTAAAGGTCTTTAATTCTTAAGTTTATAAGTTATCAATGACAAAACGAGGGAGAGGGTTTGTTCCCTCTCTCTTCTTTCGTTTTAGAAGCAAATGTGATAAGCTTTTGAATGGGTTTTGTCAATCCTAACTAGTCGGAGGGAAATCCAATGAACAAAAAATCAATTCGTGACGTAGATTTAAAAGGTAAACGAGTATTTTGCCGCGTTGACTTCAACGTACCTATGAAAGATGGCAAAGTTACAGACGAGACTCGTATTCGTGCAGCTCTTCCTACAATTCAATATTTAGTAGAGCAAGGTGCGAAAGTTATTTTAGCAAGTCACTTAGGTCGTCCAAAAGGCCAAGTAGTAGAAGAAATGCGTCTTACTCCAGTAGCTGCACGTTTAGGTGAGCTTCTTGGTAAAGATGTGAAAAAAGCGGACGAAGCATTCGGACCAGCTGTACAAGAAATGGTTGCAGCAATGAACGAAGGCGACGTATTAGTTCTTGAAAACGTACGTTTCTATGCGGGCGAAGAAAAGAACGATGCAGAACTTGCGAAAGAATTTGCAGCTCTTGCTGATCTTTTCGTTAACGATGCATTCGGTGCAGCTCACCGTGCTCATGCTTCTACTGCAGGTATTGCAGACTACCTACCAGCAGTATCTGGTTTCCTAATGGAAAAAGAGTTAGAAGTATTAGGTAAAGCACTTTCTAACCCAGAACGCCCATTTACAGCAATCATCGGTGGTGCGAAAGTAAAAGATAAAATCGGTGTAATTCGTCATCTATTAGACAAAGTAGATAACCTAATTATCGGTGGTGGCCTTGCTTACACATTCGTAAAAGCATTAGGACATGAAATCGGACAATCTCTATGTGAAAATGACAAAATTGACTTAGCAAAAGAGTTTATGGAACTTGCAAAAGAAAAGGGCGTAAACTTCTATATGCCAGTTGATGTTGTAATTACAGAAGAGTTCTCTGAAACTGCAACAACAAAAGTTGTAGGTATCGATGCAATTCCTGAAACTTGGGAAGGCGTGGATATCGGACCGAAAACAAGTGAAATTTATGCTGATGTAATTAAAAACTCTAAGCTTGTTGTATGGAACGGACCAATGGGTGTATTTGAAATGACTCCATTTGCAGAAGGTACAAAAGCAGTAGGACAAGCATTAGCAGATGCAGAAGGTACATACTCTGTTATCGGCGGTGGTGACTCTGCAGCAGCTGTTGAAAAATTCGGTATGGCTGACAAAATGAGCCACATTTCTACTGGCGGCGGTGCGTCATTAGAATTTATGGAAGGTAAAGAACTTCCAGGTGTAGTTTGTCTTAACGACAAATAAGTAGCAGCCAAAGAAAAAGGACGGTGCAAAGCATGCGTAAACCAATTATCGCAGGTAACTGGAAAATGAATAAAACTTTATCTGAAGCAGTTAGCTTCGTAGAGGAAGTAAAAGGTCAAATCCCAGCAGCTTCAGCTGTTGATGCAGTAGTTTGCTCTCCAGCTCTTTTCTTAGAGCGCTTAGTAGCGGCAACTGAAGGAACGGACTTAAAAGTAGGTGCACAAAACATGCACTTCGAAAAAAATGGTGCATTCACTGGCGAAATTAGCCCAGTAGCACTTAGCGACTTAAAAGTGAGCTACGTAGTACTTGGCCACTCTGAGCGTCGTGAAATGTTTGCTGAAACAGACGAAGCAGTAAACAAAAAGACTCTTGCAGCATTTGAACATGGTTTAACACCAATCGTTTGCTGTGGTGAAACTTTAGAAGAGCGCGAAAGCGGAAAAACATTTGATCTCGTAGCAGGTCAAGTGACAAAAGCACTTGCAGGTTTAACAGAAGAGCAAGTGAAAGCTACTGTTATCGCATATGAGCCAATTTGGGCGATCGGTACAGGCAAATCTTCTTCTTCTGCAGATGCAAACGAAGTATGTGCGCACATCCGTAAAGTTGTTGCAGAAGCTGTTTCTCCAGCAGCTGCAGAAGCTGTTCGTATTCAATACGGCGGTAGCGTAAAACCAGAAAACATTAAAGAATACATGGCACAATCTGATATCGACGGCGCTTTAGTTGGCGGTGCTAGCTTAGAGCCTGCTTCCTTCTTAGGTCTTCTGGGGGCGGTAAAATGAGAAAGCCAACAGCTTTAATCATTCTTGACGGTTTCGGACTACGTGAAGAAACTTACGGGAATGCTGTAGCACAAGCTAAGAAACCTAATTTTGATGGTTACTGGAACAAGTTCCCTCACACAACGCTTACAGCATGTGGCGAGGCAGTGGGTCTTCCAGAAGGTCAAATGGGTAACTCTGAGGTTGGTCACTTAAATATCGGTGCTGGCCGCGTAGTATATCAAAGCTTAACACGTGTGAACGTTGCAATTCGTGAAGGTGAGTTCGATAAGAACGAAACATTCCAAAATGCAATTAAAAGCGTAAAAGAAAAAGGTACAGCTCTTCATTTATTCGGTTTACTTTCTGATGGTGGTGTGCACAGTCACATGAACCATATGTTTGCTCTTCTTCGCTTAGCAGCAAAAGAAGGCGTGGAGAAAGTATACATCCATGCATTCTTAGATGGCCGCGATGTTGGACCACAAACAGCAAAAGGTTATATCGATGCAACAAATGAAGTAATTAAAGAAACAGGAGTAGGTCAATTCGCAACAATCTCTGGTCGTTATTACTCCATGGACCGTGACAAGCGTTGGGATCGCGTTGAAAAATGTTACCGTGCTATGGTGAATGGCGAAGGACCTACTTATAAATCAGCACATGAATGCGTAGAGGACTCTTATGCAAATGGTATCTATGATGAATTCGTATTGCCATCTGTAATTGTTAATGAAGATGAAACGCCAGTTGCAACAATCAATGATGATGATGCAGTTATCTTCTATAACTTCCGTCCAGACCGCGCAATTCAAATTGCACGTGTATTTACAAATGAAGACTTCCGTGAGTTCGATCGTGGTGAAAAAGTACCTCACATTCCAGAATTCGTTTGTATGACACACTTTAGTGAAACAGTAGATGGTTACGTGGCATTCAAGCCAATGAACCTTGATAACACATTAGGTGAAGTTGTTGCGCAAGCGGGATTAAAACAACTTCGCATCGCGGAAACTGAAAAGTATCCGCACGTTACATTCTTCTTTAGCGGTGGTCGTGAGGCTGAATTCCCAGGAGAAGAGCGTATCTTAATTAACTCACCTAAGGTTGCAACTTATGACTTGAAACCTGAAATGAGCATTTACGAAGTAACCGACGCTTTAGTAAATGAAATCGAAAATGATAAACATGATGTTATCATTCTTAACTTTGCAAACTGTGATATGGTTGGCCATTCTGGGATGATGGAACCAACAATTAAAGCAGTAGAAGCAACTGACGAATGTTTAGGAAAAGTTGTAGAAGCGATTCTTGCAAAAGATGGTGTAGCACTTATTACTGCTGACCATGGTAATGCTGATCAAGAGTTAACTCCTGACGGTGGGCCAATGACAGCTCATACAACGAACCCGGTTCCTTTCATCGTTACGAAAAATGATGTTGAATTACGTGAAGATGGCATCTTAGGAGATATCGCTCCAACAATGCTTACACTTCTAAATGTTGAACAACCGAAAGAAATGACAGGTAAAACAATTATTAAATAATTAAATTGCACATATAAAAGGAGAGAAAATATTATGTCAACAATTATTGATGTTTATGCTCGCGAAGTCCTAGACTCTCGTGGTAACCCAACTGTAGAAGTAGAAGTTTACACAGAAAGTGGCGCATTCGGACGCGCTATCGTACCAAGTGGTGCATCTACTGGTGAGCACGAAGCAGTAGAGTTACGTGACGGTGACAAATCTCGTTACCTTGGTAAAGGTGTTGTTAACGCAGTAAACAACGTTAACGAAATTATCGCTCCAGAAATCGTTGGTTTCGACGTAACTGATCAAGCTGGTATCGACAACGCTATGATCGAATTAGATGGCACTCCAAACAAAGGTAAATTAGGCGCTAACGCTATCCTTGGTGTATCTATGGCAGTAGCTCACGCAGCAGCTGACTTTGTAGGTCTTCCATTATACCGTTACCTTGGTGGATTCAATGCAAAACAATTACCAACTCCAATGATGAACATCATCAACGGTGGTTCTCACGCTGATAACAACGTTGACTTCCAAGAGTTCATGATCTTACCAGTTGGTGCTCCAACATTCAAAGAATCAATCCGTATGGGTGCTGAAGTATTCCATGCATTAAAAGCTGTATTACATGACAAAGGTCTTAACACTGCAGTAGGTGACGAAGGTGGATTCGCTCCAAACCTTGGTTCTAACCGTGAAGCATTAGAAGTAATCATCGAAGCTATCGAAAAAGCTGGTTACAAAGCTGGCGAGAACGTATTCTTAGGAATGGACGTTGCTTCTTCTGAGTTCTACAACAAAGAAACTGGTAAATACGATCTTACAGGCGAAGGCCGCAGCATGACTTCTGCAGAAATGGTTGATTTCTACGAAGGTCTTTGCAACGACTTCCCAATCATCTCTATCGAAGATGGTTTAGACGAAAACGACTGGGATGGCCACAAATTATTAACTGACCGTCTTGGCAAAAAAGTTCAATTAGTTGGTGACGATTTATTCGTAACGAACACTCAAAAACTTGCTGAAGGTATCGAAAAAGGTATCTCTAACTCAATCTTAATTAAAGTTAACCAAATCGGTACTTTAACTGAGACTTTCGAAGCAATCGAAATGGCTAAACGTGCTGGTTACACAGCAGTTGTATCTCACCGTTCTGGTGAAACTGAAGATGCTACAATCGCTGACATCGCAGTTGCAACGAATGCTGGCCAAATCAAAACTGGTTCTATGAGCCGTACTGACCGTATTGCTAAGTACAACCAATTATTACGCATCGAAGACGAACTAGGCGAAATCGCTGTTTACGATGGTTTAAAATCTTTCTATAACTTAAAAAAATAATTTAAATGTAGTTTTTAATTGTTTAAATTAAGTGATAAAAAACCTCCTATTTATGATAGGAGGTTTTTTTATATGTTTGTAATGCATGTGAGTTAACATCAATAAAACAATTTAATATAATGAACCTGTGATATAAATAGAAAATGTTTAATCAAGAGAGGAAATGGGGTAATGAGAATGGTTAAACTGACTACAGCGATAGATAATGAAGAATCTAATGAAATTACAGAATGGTTAGAAAAATACATCTTTCCAATTGATTTTCTGGAAGACTGCTACTTTGATGTAAACACCATTTTATATTCAGTCAATTTAGCCAAACATCATACAATAGTATGTTCAATTGTTCATAATTCCGAACCCGCCACTTTTTCTCCAGAAGAGCTAAACGCAGCTATATTAGAAGGGTGTAGAAAAACAGGACTAAATGAAGGGTGTTACTATTTTAACGTTAATGTTCATGATAATATTGCAAGGGTAGTAGAGAGTATTGGATCATATAGCTTAAAGAGAGCAGAAAAGAACTATGCGCTATTCCCATTGTATTACCTATTAACAGAAAACAGAGCAGTTGAAGGTGGCACAAGTTATACGGGGCTTATTGGAAGAAATAAAGATTGGATGCTAACAATTGAATTTGCAACGAAGATAAATTTTATAGTACATGGGAGTAAAGAATTTTGTGATGTAGTATATCAGGCATTATGTAAAAGGACACTAGGTAACGTATTAGTGTTCTTTTTATGTTTTCTAGGAAAAATTTTTAGGGATATTGTGAACTTGATTCGTATATTTAAAGAAATCTATATGAGGATATTTCTTTTTTAAAATAGTAAATCCTAAAAATCAGAAAATATAAACTTTTTATTTTAGGTCAATGTTTTTGACGTAAATTCCGCTAGAAATCCAGTCATACCAAGGGTGTAAGCGTATAACATATGTCATTTTTGTTGTCAAGTTGATAAATTGCAGCTTTTTACAATTTATACTATGATAAGAATAGAAAACAGAAGATCGTATAAACATGAGGGATGATGAACATGAAGTTTACTAAGATTATTGTCCAAGTTGTAGCTCTTTACGTGTTTTACATGATTGGAACATGGGTGCAAGAAATGTTGAATATTCCAATTCCAGGTAGTTTGATTGGCTTATTTTTGTTGCTTATTTTACTTAGCATGAAGGTTCTTCCTGTGAAATGGTTTGATTTAGGAGCAGAAACACTCGTTGCTATTATGCCGTTTTTATTGATTCCGCCAACGATTGGCTTAATGAATTACGGTGCTTTTTTTATGAGTAAAGGAATTTCTCTTTTCATTACAATTGTAGCGAGTACATTTTTAATTATTATTGTCGCAGGACATACAGGACAATATCTTGCGAATAGAAAGGAAAAAGAATCGCGATGAGCCAAATATTAATCGGAATTGGTTGGGTTATTCTTACATTGTTATTATATCAATTATCTAAAAAGATTTATAAAGTATTGCCAACACCATTCACCATTCCAATGCTTGTAGCAACAGCATTAATGATTGTCTTATTACTTGTGCTGGATATACCATATCAACAATACATGCAGAGTGGTGGCGGCTGGATTTCAAAACTGCTTGGTCCAGGGGTGGTAGCATTTGCTATTCCATTATATAAACAGCGTCATGTGTTGCAAAAATATATTGTACCGATTGCGGGTGGTGTATTAGTCGGAACAACAGTTGCGATTGCAAGTGACTTAGTGATTGCAACGCTTATGGGAACAGATAAAAGCTTAATTTTATCTTCTTTACCAAAATCCGTAACAATGCCAGTTGCAATGAGTGTATCTGAGCAGGTTGGCGGCGTTCCATCTTTAACAGCGGCATTCGTTGTTGTTGCAGGGATTACAGGAACAATTACAGGTCCGCTTTTATTGAAATGGAGCCGCGTTACAAACTCTGTTGGTAAAGGGATTGGTTTTGGATGTGCATCACATATTATGGGTGTGATGAGAGCGATGAAAAACAATGAACATGAAGGTGTTATTGGATCGGTAACAATGACATTGACGGCTATTTTAACTTGTCTGCTTGGACCGCTATTTGCAACCATGTTTATGTAATAGATGAAAGCGAGAGCAATAGGAACAGCTCTCGCTTTTCTGTTGGATTTGTGCTACAGTTAAATTAACTGAATCTTTGTAGGAGGTACGCCAGGTGCATACGTTATTATCAGTTTTACTTATTATTGTATCGATTTTAATGATTGTTATGGTACTTATGCAGTCTAGTAATAGTTCAGGCCTTTCAGGTGCTATTTCAGGCGGTGCAGAGCAATTATTTGGTAAGCAAAAAGCACGCGGAATTGAAGCGGTATTAAACCGTATTACAGTTGTTTTAGCTGTACTATTCTTTGCACTAACAATTGGAGTTACGTACTTAAGCATATAAGTAAAGGTCTTGCTTTTTGACAGATATGAAAAAAGAAGAAGCGTTAGCGGATTCGCGCTAATGGTTCTTCTTTTTTTGTCTCATTTGTATTTCATTATTCGCAAAAAGTTTCTAATTAGATTATGGAAATGGAACTATGGTAAACTAGGGATAGAAACAATACGACTAGATTATAGAAGAGAAAGAGGAGAAGAAGATGATGAAATTAGCATCTCCGAAACCATTTACATTTGAAGGTGGAGACCGTGCTGTTTTATTACTACATGGATTCACGGGAAATTCAGCTGATGTACGTATGCTCGGGCGTTTTTTAGAGAAAAAAGGCTATACTTGCCACGCCCCAATTTATAAAGGTCATGGTGTACCGCCAGAACAACTTGTTCGTACAGGTCCTGAAGACTGGTGGAAAGATGCTATGGCTGCGTATCAACATTTGAAGGATCAAGGATATGAGAAGATTGCGGCTGTTGGACTATCACTGGGCGGTGTATTCTCGTTAAAACTTGCTTATACATTACCGATTTTAGGTGTTGTACCAATGTGTGCGCCAATGTACATTAAGAGCGAAGAAATTATGTACCAAGGTATATTGGCATACGCACGTGAATATAAAAAACGTGAGCAGAAATCACCAGAGCAAATTGCAGAAGAAATGATGGAATTTAAAAAGACACCAATGAATACATTAAAAGCATTACAAGATTTAATTCGTGACGTACGCAATAATGTTGATATGATTTATGCTCCAACATTTGTTGTACAAGCACGCCATGATGAAATGATTAATACAGACAGTGCAAACATTATCTATAATGGTGTAGAGTCCACGTTAAAAGAAATTAAGTGGTATGAAGATTCTACGCATGTTATTACGCTTGATAAACAACGTGATGAGCTACACGAGGATGTATATAACTTCTTGGAGCAACTAGATTGGTAAGATCTAGTTGCCTCTTTTTTTCATGAGGTATTAAAACCATTCTTTTTAGGGTGGAAGAGAGGGTCCATCGATGGATAGAAGTGGTCAGTTCCTTTTTTCGCCCCATGCTGTGTGAGAACAGAAGGAGAGAATGAGTGGAGGTCTTCTTTTATAGACGCAACGTAGGTTCCTGTAAATCAAAATGGATTTATATAGAAATAAACTTTTGAGATGAGGATTACGCAGCAGAATAAATGGTGAAAAACGAGTGTTTATAGAAGTTTCACTTTATATAGAGTCAATGTTTCGGATACACTAAATAATATGAGGATTTAAAGGAGGTATTTGTGCTTGGAAGACATTATTCAAGAACATATTGATAAATTATTGTTATTTATGAAAGAAGAAGCGTATAAGCCACTAACGATACAAGAATTAGAAGCTGCTTTTGGAATTGTAGATTCCGCTGGCTTTAAAGATTTTGTAAAGGCACTTGTTATGATGGAAGAGAAAGGACTTGTTGTTCGTACACGTAGCAATCGCTATGGCCTTCCAGAAAAGATGAATTTAGTGCGCGGTAAGTTAATTGGACATGCACGTGGTTTTGCATTTGTCGTGCCGGAAGAGAAGAAGACAGGCGACGATGATATTTTTATCCCGCCCACAGAATTAAATGGTGCACTTCATGGCGATACAGTGTTAGCTCGTATTAATTCACAATCTAGCGGATCACGCCAAGAAGGTACGATCATTCGTATTGTAGAACGTGGTACGAAGGAACTAGTTGGTACATATACAGAATCAAAAAATTTTGGATTTGTACTTCCTGATAATAAACGTTGGACAAGTGACATTTTTATTCCGAAAAGTGCATCTATGGGTGCGGTAGAAGGGCATAAAGTTGTTGTGAAAATTACAAGCTATCCGCAAGATCGTTTAAGTGCGGAGGGGGAAGTTATTCAAATTCTAGGTCATAAAAATGACCCAGGGGTAGATATCTTATCTGTTATTCATAAACATCATTTGCCATTAGCATTCCCGGAAGATGTAATGGAACACGCGAACAGTGTACCAGAAACGATTTCAGAAGAAGATTTAAAAGACCGCCGAGATCTTCGTGATCAAATGATTGTGACAATTGATGGTGCAGATGCAAAAGACTTAGATGATGCGGTAACAGTAACAAGGCTTGAGAATGGTAATTATAAACTTGGTGTTCATATTGCGGATGTAAGTCATTATGTCCATGAAGGATCTCCAATTGATGTTGAAGCAGCAGAGAGAGCAACGAGTGTGTATCTTGTTGACCGTGTAATTCCGATGATTCCACATCGTTTATCAAACGGAATCTGTTCCTTGAATCCGAAAGTGGATCGCCTTACACTATCTTGTGAAATGGAAATTAACAATCTTGGTGATGTTGTGAGCCATGAGATTTTCCAAAGTGTCATTAAAACGACAGAGCGTATGACATACGCTGATGTAAGAAGTATTTTAGAAGATGAAGACGAAGAGTTAATTAAACGTTATGAGCCATTAGTACCGATGTTTAAAGAGATGGGTCAGTTAGCGCAAATCTTACGTGAAAAACGTATGAGACGTGGTGCGATTGACTTTGACTTTAAAGAAGCAAAAGTACTAGTAGATGAAGAAGGTAAACCGACAGATGTTGTAATGCGTGATCGTTCGGTATCAGAAAAGCTAATTGAAGAGTTCATGCTTGTTGCCAATGAAACGGTAGCAGAGCATTTCCATTGGATGAACGTACCGTTTATGTACCGTGTCCATGAAGATCCGAAAGAAGATAAATTAGAGCGTTTCTTCGAATTTGTAACAAACTTTGGCTATGCGGTAAAAGGACGTGCGAATGAAATACATCCTCGCGCGCTGCAACAAATTCTTGAAATGGTACAAGGGCAGCCTGAGGAAGTCGTGATTTCAACAGTTATGCTTCGTTCGATGAAACAAGCTCGTTACGATGCAGATAGCTTAGGTCACTTCGGTTTATCAACAGAATTCTATACACATTTCACATCACCAATTCGTCGTTATCCAGATACGATTGTTCACCGATTAATTCGTGAATATATTATTAACGGTAAAATTGATAACGAAACACAAGCAAAATGGCGTGAAAAGTTACCAGAGATTGCAGAGCATTCTTCTAACATGGAACGCCGCGCTGTTGAGGCAGAACGCGAAACAGACGAACTGAAAAAAGCAGAATATATGCTTGATAAGATCGGTGAAGAGTACGACGGTATGATTAGTTCTGTAACAAACTTCGGTTTATTCGTAGAGCTTCCGAATACAATTGAAGGTCTTGTTCACGTTAGCTATTTAACGGATGATTACTATCGTTATGACGAACAGCACTTTGCGATGATTGGTGAACGTACAGGTAACGTCTTCCGCATCGGTGATGAAATTACAATTCGCGTTATTAATGTAAACAAAGATGAACGCGCAATTGATTTTGAAATCGTTGGTATGAAAGGTAGCCCAAGACGTAAATTCAAAGATCGTCCAGTTGTGATTGAACAGCCAAAAGGTGGTAGAAAGAGACGCAGTGGTCGCGGCGAACGTAATAATGAGCGCGGCGGTGCACGTGACAATGAACGTGGTAGTGGAAGAAAATACGAACGTGGTGGTCCAGGGAAAGAATCCTCTGGTCGTCCAGGGAAAAAAGATGGTAACGGTAAAAAGAAAAAGCCATTCTTTGAAAATGTCCCAGGATTTAAGAAGAAAAAGAAAAAGCGTAAGTAAGATGATATGATCCCCTTATAGTAGACAGTAAAAAGAAAGCACATTAATCTGTTTACTATGGAGGGGATTTTTTCTATGGGTAAAATTAGAGTAACTTACGATATAGAATTTAAGAAAAAAGCAGTAGATTTATACCTTAAAGAAGGAATGGGATACAAAACGGTCGCTAAAGAACTAGGAATTGATCACT
>NZ_KB895727.1:0-33633 GCF_000374965.1 Bacillus sp. 95MFCvi2.1
GTACAATGGATTGTAGTTTGATAAAATCCTTGTTTTCTTAATTTGTTAAATGCGCAAAGTAATGCTGGCGCTTTGTCTGTAGTGAGAACCGTTGGTTCTCCAAAATGGTTTACTAATCTTTTCATGAAGGCATAGGCAGCTTGATGCTCTCGTTTTTTACGAAGTTGAATATCTAATGTGTGTCCATCTTTATCAATTGCACGATAGAGATAACGCCATTCTCCCTTAACTTTGATATAAGTCTCATCCAAATGCCAAGATAAGCGTGCAGATTTATTTTTCATTTTTCAAATTTGATAGATGAAATTGCCATATTCATAAACCCATCGCATGATGGTTGTTGGGTGAACTGAAATACCGCGTTCTTTCAGGATTTCAGAGACATCGCGATAACTTAAAGAAAAACGGCAGTAGTACAGGGCGGCTACTAAAATAATATCTTTCTTGAATTGTTTTCCTTTAAAATATCTCATGTCTGATTCTCCTAGATCCTGTTTTCTAGAGTGTAGCTTCATGTAGAAAACTTTGCAACAGAACCTAATAAACTATCTTTTTACTTTTTTTATTTTAAGAAAGAAACAAAAGGATCATCCATATTTTTCTCTTGAATAATAATTGCTTCATCTTTAGCATCTGATTTCACTCTCAATTGAATATTAATATCTTTAGGAAGAATATCCAATATAGATTGAGTTGTAAATTGTGTAAAACCAATCAATTCTGCATTTCCATTAAATTTAAATACAACATTCATATCTAATTTATCCAATTTATCATCTTTATACAAAACAGTAGCATTAACTGGTATATAATCAGAAGAAAATTCTTTTAATTTTGTGGAAAACTTATCTAGCTTTTCATAATCCTTTCCATATACTTGTTTAAATTCATCAGAAGGATAAATAAAGGATTTCTCGTTTATATTATTCCACTTTCCTACTGTACTTTCATTTGTTGGAACAGTGACTTCAGCAATAAAAGTACCATTTTTTATAGAAGTAGCACTCTCTTCTTTAAATACAGCAAAAGTAACAGGAACATTTTTAAATTCTTTATTCTCATGAAAAGCTTTTAAAAGCTTATTAGCTACCTCAGTACCTTTTGCAAGTACTTCTTCATTGGAATGATCCGAAGTCATAGCTAAACCTATTACAACACCTTTCAAATCTAATTGATCAGAACCATTTTTAATAAAATAATCTTGTTCAATAATATTAGATACATAAGGTACATCCTGTTTTACAACTAATTCATTTATTATCTTTTCTGAAAGATAACTACTTCTTTGGAAATAATGATTCTTACTATCAAATTGTTTCAAAGAAATATTAAACAGCCCTGATTCAAATTCTTTCATATCTAATTTTGAGTTCGCTTTTTTATTTATTACATTTATTACTTTTTGTTCTTTCAATGGTAAAATTGTTTTATAATGATCCCCTGAACCTGAATATTTAGGAATAATTGCCTGCTCTTTATTATTTTTTTTCACTACTTTCTGCTCTGTAGCAGAATTATTCATTACACTACAACTAGATAAAAATAAACTTAAACTTAATAAAAACAATATTTTTTTCAATTCTAATAACCACCTTCAAAAATTACTTTCACTCACATAATATACAGTTTACCATTATATTGTACTCAAGGAAGAGATTTCTAATATAAAATAATGTTGCATCTAAAATACGAATTCTTTGAAAATAAGCGGTTGAAGAGCTTGGAATTACTGATGTTTCACAAATTTTATTTTTTAATAATACAGAGAAAATATGTTTTAATAGGCAAACAGCTTTTTTATTGAAACGTTTATTGAGTCCTTCCGGACTAATAAGAGTTCCTGTAGCTGCATGAAGTTGACTGCACAGTCTAACTAAAGAATTACTCGCTACCCGTTGACTAATCCAAACACAGATAGTGGCTAAATCGTGGCCCGAAAACTTACGCTTTCGTTGTACAAAATCTAGTTCTCTAGCAAGTCTTTCTAAAAATGAAGGAGTAAGATATTGGTGTAATTCTTCAGCAAATAGTTGTAATTCATCTTGAATCGAAAGATTCATAAAAAACGTCATCCTTTCTGTATATTTCTACAAAAAGAATAACGCTTTCTATGAATTATGGGTATTAATTCATCTTAGGTTGATAGTAATGTGGCGATACCTCAATTTTGAGTTATAACAAATTATTACAGAGTAGAGTGTTTATTTTTATTTTTTACCATATCTAATATATCCCTTATTACACCAACAACAACTTGAGGTTGATCAATATGTATTGCGTGTCCAGCATCTTCAACAACAATATGTTTTTTATTAGTCGACAAGTTAGCAAGCTCTACCTGGAATTTCATCCAAGTAGCCATAGACTTCACTGTATGAAAAGGCTGCATCCCCCCTGTTACAACAATGAGTGGAATGTTTCCAAGTGACTTAGAAGTACGAACTTGTTCTAAGCTTTCTTCCACTTCATTAAGAGAACCTTCCAAAGTAAATTGATTATAATAAGCCTCCTGAACTTCTTTTGTAAATAAAGAGGGCAATATTCTGTTTTGATCCTCATGAGTTGAGTCTAAGAGAACGACTCCTACTACTTCCTCTGGATATGTGCTTGCAAATAATCTTGTATTTAATCCTCCAAATGAGTGTCCGACTAATACATATGGAGGTTTTATACCTGCTTTATTAAGTAATATACGTAGATTTTCGACACTTTGCTGACTATGGCGAGGTCTTTCATTCATTTCACTTTTGCCAATACCAGCTCTATCATAAATAAACATTTTTGAGAACTTTGAAATGTCATCTCTAATTAGATTCCAGCTTTCTAAAGTGGCTCCATATCCAGAATCAAAAACTAGGGTTGGTCCTTCATTATTCCCCCCTAACAATTCATAGTATAATTCAATACCACCTATATCTAATTTTTGTCCAGTTTCATTCCCATTAAATTCACTCATATCCAATCCTCCATTTTTCATTTTGATATAAAAAGGAAAGATCATTTCTATTTATAGAACTGACCTTTTTATTATCCATTTGAAAATCCTAAATAAATAAGTTCAATTTAATTGAACTTATCGTAACATGGACTGATTTTCTTTTCAATCTGAAGTTTAATATAATTGAACTAGTAGATTGAATTACAAAGGATGTTGAAAATGAATGAGCTAGGAAAACGAATAAATAAATTAAGAGTAGAAAAAGGTATGACACTTGTAGAGTTAGCTGGTAATAAAATGTCAAAAGGGATGTTAAGCATGATTGAAAATGGGCATTCGAACCCTTCGATGGATAGTTTGAAATTTATCGCGCACCAGTTGGGCTGCGATCCTCAATATTTATTAGGGAGCTCTACATCGGATGAGCTAAAGCACTTATTTAATAAAGTAGAGAAAGCGTTTGAAAAAAATAATGATGAACAGATAATTAATTTGACACAAGACATGTTGGACCAACAGTTTCCCATTTCATTTGAATCTGCTAGGATATTAGAGATTTCTGGAAGGGTAGTTATGAAGTCCGAGCAAAAACGTGGAGAAATGTTGATAGAACGAGCAGTAGCAATCTATGAGCGGTTATCCCTTTATAGCCACTGCGTGGCTGCTAAAGTACATATGGTAGAATGCCGTGCAAAAGAGGATAATTACCATGATGCTCTGATAATGTTACGAAATATAAGAAAAGAGTACCATGAAAAAGTAACAGTGATTGATATGGTCGTTGAAATAGAAGCGAATTACGTTGAAATGGTCTTACTTTTCGGGATAGGTGACTATAAATCAGGAAAGAGTAAGCTTAATCAATTAATTGAACTATCTAAGAGGAAAATGGTCTTTTATAAGATGGATAATATTTTCCGAATTGCAGCGTTTCAAGCCCTTCTTCATAACAATGAAAATGATTATGCTTATTTTATCGAGAAGTCAGAACAGTTTGCTGTTTTTAGTGAAAATGATGAATCTCTAGCTTTTACACTGTTACTTCAAGCACATTATCATAATCAAACATCAGAGGATTATGAACAGGCCCTTTATTACTTAGATAGGTTTGCTACCCTAGTAAAGGGGAATCTCGGAAGTGACTATTATTATCTTGAAAAAGGTAAAGTATTATTAGGAAAAGGACATGTAAAAGAAGCACTTGAAACATTTGAGCAATTTAAGATGCCAAATACGGCTATTTACCCACTTGAATTATGTATTCTCTACACTGCAGATGCATATAGAGCAAAATGTCTTTTACAACTAGGAAGAATAGAGGAAGCACTTATCTATGCGCAGAGAGCAGCTAGTGAAATAGATTCGCTGCCTCAAACGCCTTATCAAGATTTTATAAGAAACACCCTAGAGTTAGTGAATAAAACCTATAATATTATTTTAGAAAGAAAAAATGAATAGCTTATAGAGAATAAAGAAAAGAATGTCAAGTTAAGAAAATAGATCATCCCCCAAACGAAAAAAACAGCTGACTTCTCAAAGTAACTAACTGTAGAGAAAGAAAATTTTCATTTTGGGGGTACTTCAAAATTTTAGCTTGATGGGCATGTATGGTGACCCCATCGCCATCAACTTAAGAAATCAAGTCACCCCCAAAACGATAAAATATATTTCTTTGTTACCAAAAGGCCTAAAAATTCCGTTCTGGGGGTGCAATAAAATCTTAACTTGATGGGCATGTATAGTGACCCCTATTACTCAATTATTTTCTACTCTCCAAAAATCAGCGTATGGTCGATTTACAAAATTCACATCCACTACAGAAAACGGAAGCCCCTCCCCAACTTTCAAAGAGTACCATTTATTTAAAAGTGGCGACCCAAAACAAACATCCATTGTTCGTTCATGCAAATCAAACAATAATGAGTGTAATGTTCCAAACCACTCTTGATAGTTATGAACTGTTAAGCCAGCAGGATATTCACTCTCTACTAATTCTTTCAGATTCTCCATGCTTATGTATTCTTTTTGAACTAAATTATTATGCAAAACCTGAAATCTTTTTGAAGAGTGTTCTAACTTCCTATTATTTAACTTCTTGATTGTAGAACTAACTGCGTGATTTGTTGATACAATAAAAGCTTCATTACCTTCTATTCTTGTTACAGATTTACATCCATCAAATATTTCGATCCGTGCCACCCTAAAACAATCAGATATAATCACATTTATATTTGCCGCGATTGGCATTTCTTTTATTAATGTAATTGCTTCCTCCACACTTTTACATTTTTCTAATAAAACACGAATCACAGCAAAGCACTGCACACCATTTATAACCGGCTTCTTCAGTCCCTCAATATTTCCAACCGGTTGACCACATGCTGAAAAGGTAACAGATAATCCATGTTCGTTCATACCTTCAGTTCTTCCAAAAAACTGAGTAGAAAAGCCGCTATGATAATATGAACCTGTCACACGAGTAGAACAAAAACGCATATCATCAACTTGTGGTGATAAATCATAATTTCTTAATACATATGTATGTTTTGAATCTGTTTTCTGAGGCAATATCGCACAGTGACTACATCCTGCTTTTAAATACGTTTGATAATAATACATGACTTGTCTAGGAAATATTTTTAGCACATCACAAAATCCTTCAATCTCTTCATTTATCCCTGGGCAATACTGTTCCAAAATATCTCTAGATTCTTTCCAATAATCGTCAGATATATATTTTTCTTGTTGTATAAAGTGAGATACAAGAAATGGATTATTTTTAACAAATTCACCTTGTTGTCTACCGATTTCATAATAACTTCCACTTAGTGATGCAAAATACCCCTTTACTTGAAACAATTAGATAGCCCCCTTGTCATTTTGTCTATCTAAACCATATCAAATGAATATTTTTTATTCTTGATGTTTTTTGCTACATAAAATCTTTGGTTCTGTTGCAAAGTTCTCTAAAACACGTTACATTTTAGAAAAAATGAGTAGGAGCACGACAAGATGAGATATTTTAAAGGAAAACAGTTTAAGAAAGATATCATTTTAGTAGCCGTTGGCTATTATTGTCGTTTTTCTCTAAGCTATCGTGATGTGTCTGAAATTCTGAAGGAACGGGGTATTTCAGTTCATCCCACAACGATTATGCGCTGGATACATGAATATGGGTACATGAATATGGCAATCTGATGTATCAGATTTGGAAAAAGAAAAACAAAACGGTACAGTTATCTTAGCGTTTGGATGAAACCTATATTAAAGTCAAAGGAAAATGGTGTTATTTATATCGTGCCATTGACAAAGAGGGGCAAACGCTTGATATTCAACTGCGTAAAAAGAGAGATACACAAGCGGCATATACTTTTATGAAAAGACTGGTTCGAACTTATACCAACGGTTCTGACTACAGATAAGGCTCCTTCTTTAATTTGCGCATGTAAAAAAATTACAGAGGATAGACTTTTACAAAAATATCTTTCATCGTACAACAAAATATCTCAATAATCTCATTGAGCAAGATCATCAACACGTGAAGCGCCGTTTCGCTCGTTCCTTAGAATTTCAAAGTCTTCGTCATGCCTCACGTACGATAAAAGGGATAGAAACACTTCATGCCATATACAAACAAAGACGAAATCTTCAACCAGACTCCGTCTTTTCGGCGTATAACGAATTACAGAATTTATTAACGGTTTCATAAAACTTGACCACAATCTTCCCATGTCTCTATGTGTAAAAAAACTTTGCAACAGAACCCTTATTTTCCTCATATAAAGAATTAACGTGCTGTTTTAAATTCTTGATGAATAATAGAATCTCTTGACTAGGCATTCTAGCATGTTGAAGATGAAATATGTTTCCTTTTCCGATTTCTAACTCGTTTGAAACCAAAGTAATAGGGATATTCCTAAAGACATGCCATGGAAAATACAAGTGTACAAAAGTTTCTCTAAAATATATACCCGATTGACAAATTAATACCCCATCGGATCCTTTACTCAAATTACCAAGGACAGAGGTATCTAAAAAAGCAATGATTTCTTCTTCTTTTGAAATAATATATCGTGCCAAAATTCCCTTTAACTTTTTGTCTGAAATATGAGTGTCTATAAACAACCCATTATCAGGTTCTAATAATTCATCATATGTCTCAAACAAATTACAGATTGATTTTATCTCATCAGTTTTTACAACTGGATGTATATCAGTTTTCTTTGAATTATGGAATGAATTTTTAAGAGTTATAAGTAATTCTTTAAATAACAATGTTGGATAATCACTCCCGTTAATATTAAAACTTTTTTGTGCATCAAAAGATAAAAACCCATCTTTATCAATTACGATTTGCTGCACTTCATCTAATTTATCCCATTTCATAGTTCCTTTACCTAATAGCCAATTTTTCCAATATAGACCTGAACTTGTAAAGTAGACACCATATTTTCCTGAGCCAAACAAATTACAACTTAAAAAAGCAATAATCTGATCATCCTTTGGTATAGAGAAACGTTTTTTTGCAATTGACAAGAAATCATCAGGTATTCTACCAACATAAAATCTAGACTGTTGATATTCTAAACAAATATCAGTTAAACGATTAATATCTATATTCAGCATGATAATTCTCCGTTTATTATATATTTTCTATATAATAAATTATAATATTATCAGGTAAATATTAACACTCAAAATCCGCTTAAATCGAGGGGTACTCTATTGGATTCTAAAATCAATTATTATTAGATTGAAAAATTTTTGATTTGTTTTTAGCATTTGGGGGGCGACCAATTTTCCTGGCTTGATGGGCATGGGGTTCAGTCAATAATTTTAAAAACTATCCTCGTTTTCCATTATTATACAATAAAATTATATATATTAATAATAAAAATAGGAGGTTATCATACAATGAATATAGGAATACATTTCCACGCTCCAGAAGATGAAAATTTCAGTTTATCCGTACTGAGTTTATTAGAACCTTTTAATTTCCAAAACTATGTATGGCAAATTGATACGGCTGAAGTATACGTTAAAGATTCTAACGGTGATTTTCCAAATGCATTTTCATTCAATAATGATCGTTTCATAACTGGGAGTGATTTAGAACATACCTTAAACCAGAAATATTATTTATTCTTTTTGACGATGTCTGCTTTTACTGAAAAGGAAAATTATACATCGATAATTACAGCAACGGATTTTATTAATAGTGATTGTGAATTCTTGTTAAATATAGTTGATAGTTATGATATTAGTATTTTATGTAAAAATGAGGAGTTACTACAGAAATTGTATCAACACGTTCAAGACCTTGGTTATGTAGATACCAAATATTTAACGGAAAGTAATGGTGGAACGTTTTTCTAGCATACCTTGAGCAGTAAAATTAGGCCCCCTTTTACGGGAGCCCTTTTCTCTTATATCACATATATATAAGCTTCATTTACTACTATATGGCGTACCGCCAACATTCGTTAAAATGTGGGTGGGATCACATGCCAATCAAGCTAATATTTTGAAGTGCCCCCAAAAGTAAAAAAACTTTATTCTTTCTAAAAAGCTAACTAGAAAGGATGACGTTTTTTATGAATCTTTCGATGTTGAAAAATACATTCTTCCCCAAAATGAGAAAATGTACATCTCCAGATGAAATGTACATTTCTTTGTTTTGAGGATTCTTCAAAATATTATCTTGATAGCAATGTAGCAATACCCCTAAGAGACCTAAAAAACCTCTAATCGATAAATTCATGTTACTATTCTTGATATTACTGTTGAGCCGCCTCCGGTAGTTCATCAAAGATTAGTCTTTTAAAAATGTTAATAATGCTTCATTAAATTCTTTTGCATGAGTTGCGTTTAATCCATGAGGACCACCTTTTATAAGAGCGAGTTTACTACCAGGAATGGAATCATATGTGCGTTTTCCACTTAACTCAAAAGGTACAGTTGCATCAGAGTCACCGTGAATAATAAGAGTAGGTATATTGAACTTTTCCAAGTCTTTTCTAAAATCGGTCATACTAAAGGCGGTAATACAATCGAGTGTTCCTTTAGGGGATGCACTAGCTGCAATATTCCAATTATATAAACGGAATGGCTCACTAACTAAATCTGTTCGATTACCAGCTGCGAAAAATCCCTTAGTAAATTCGTCAAGAAATGCAAGGCGGTCATTTATCACGCCACTTTTGAATTCTTCAATTGCTGCATCATCTAATGCCCCTTCAGGATGATCCTCTGATTTGTATAAATATGGAGGAACTGCTCCAGCAAAAACAGCCTTTTCAATACGATCTGTTCCATATGTACTAATGTACCGAGCTACCTCGCCTCCACCCATAGAAAAACCAACAAGTGTGACATTTTGAAGATCTAAATGTTCTATTAGTTGATGTAAATCAGAAGTAAAGGTATCATATTCATATCCTTCCCACGGCTGAGATGACTTTCCAAAGCCTCGACGATCATATGTTATAACTCTGTATCCAGCCTCAACAAGAGCGGGAACTTGGTATTCCCAAGATCGACCACTTAACGGCCAACCATGAATTAGTACAACTGGTTTTCCTATACCATGATCCTCATAATATATCTCAATTGGTGCTTGATTTTCGGTTCCTACAGTAATTTTTGTCATTCTTCTACCTCCAAAAAATATTCTAATATATATCCTTTTCTTCAATAATCCGGATGAATCTCGTAACCTATTTATGCACGTTTATGTTGTAAATTCTAAGCATGAAACTCTATTGTTCCGATGAATTCATTTTCTGTTTTTGTAGCAATTCCCCATCTAATACCTTTTTCATCATGAAATAATTGCTGAACATTCCTCATATTCAATTCTAATAGCAAAAATAGGTAACTATCAATATTGTTCTATCTATAGAATGTATAGGTAAAACCAATCAATTTTATGGTAGAAATAACTATAGTTACCATCTATACAAATTATAGATAATTTAGAATTGATTAACGAATTGGTTTTCAAATACTATAAATTTGTATAGCGCTTCATGTTCTGTGAATGGTGCTATAACTAATATTAACGGTCAGTTTAGTTATAAACTAATCGTAACAAACGAAGAAGTTTATGATAATATTCCACTGTTTAAACTTTCTTCGATTACTTAATTTTTAGGAGGAATACATAATGGCTGATCTCTATTCTCGTATTAACAAAGATGATGCTGTCGTTCTTTTAGTAGATCATCAAACTGGTCTTATGTCCGGACTAGTACGTGACTATGGTGTTGATGAATTCAAGAACAATGTTTTAGCTCTTGCTCACACTGCTAAGTTTTTTGATTTACCAGTTATTTTAACAACAAGCTTTGAACATGGACCTAACGGACCTTTAATGCAAGAATTGGTTGACCTCTTTCCTCACGCACCAAAAATAGCTCGACCAGGACAAATTAACGCATGGGATAATGATGATTTTGTAAAAGCAATCGAAGAAACTGGAAAAAAACAAATTATCATCGCGGGCGTAGTTACGGACGTTTGCGTTGCTTTCCCGGCACTTTCCGCTATAAAAGCTGGATATGAAGTATTTGCTGTTACTGATGCTTCAGGAACTTTCAGTAAACAAGTTGCAGATGCTGCCAATACGCGTATGGCACATAGTGGCGTACAACTTATGAACTGGTTTAGCGTAGCTTGCGAATTACAACGCGATTGGCGCAACGATGTCGAAGGTTTTGGCAATTTGCTTGCTAGTAATCTTCCAGGCTATCAAAATATAATTGGAAGCTATATGGGAGCTCAGCGAGATCTTAGTAAACAAAATGCATAAATGTATTCCAAAGAAATAGCTTTAAATCACTTTTTAAAAAGTGGATAGTATAAATTTAGCGCTGATTAAATCAGCGCTCTCTTTTAAATTAAAAAGTATAGCAAAACTTTTATTTTTACGATTACAGTTTTAATTAACAGAAAATAAATTTCTTTCTAAAAAATCGTAACAATTAAAAAAGGAGCGTTTTATTATGAGTAATTTAGAATTGTTAAATCCCGAGAACAGTGCCTTAATTTTGATTGATTTTCAGCCTCAAATGACTTTTGGAGTTGCAAGTATTGACAGACAAACATTGATTAATAACGTTATGCTGCTTGCTAAATCAGCAAAAACTTTTAACGTACCTACTATTCTTACTACAGTTGAAACACGCAGCTTTTCTGGTTATTTTTGGCCACAAATTCTTGACATATTCCCAAACCATGAAATTATAGAACGTAGTTCAATGAACTCTTGGGAAGATCCAAAATTTGTTGAGGCCGTTAAAGCAACAGGTAGAAAGAAATTAATATTTGCAGCACTTTGGACTGAGGTTTGCCTTGCATTCCCTGTACTTGAAGCAATTAAAGCTGGCTATGAGGTTTATGCAGTTGATGATGCTTCAGGTGGTACTAGTTTGACAGCACATAACGCTGCTATGCGTCGTGTAGAACAAGCTGGTGCAATTCCAGTGACAGCAATCCAAGTTTTACTTGAATACCAACGTGACTGGGCACGCAAAGACACTTATGATGCTGTTATGGAAATTGTAAAAGAACACACTGGCGCTTATGGTCAAGGTGTAGAATATGCATATACTATGGTACATGGCGCGCTTCCAAGTAGAAAATTATGAACCAAGAAAGAGTGACTGTCGGAGAGACTCATATTGGGAACACGATGGATGCTAGCGGTCCGGTAACAACGATTGTTACATGGAAAATTCAAGAAGGTAGAGAAAAACAGTTTGAAACATGGAGACATGAAATCGAAGCTGCCGCTACTAAATTCCCAGGGCATTTAGGCGTAAATCTAATAGTCCCCAATAACGAATCCAGAGAGTATACTGTTATTTTCCGCTTCGATACGTATGAGCATCTACGTGCTTGGCAAGAATCAGATATTCGTCGAGATTTGTTAAAACAGGCAGAACAATTTCAAGCTACTAATCCAACTTACAAAACGGAAAGCAGTTTGGCTTATTGGTTTGTTACTCCGAAAACGCCAGTTCCACCGTCAAAATGGAAAATGTCTATTGTTACCGTTCTTGGTGTATGGCCTCTTAGCATGTTGGTTCCTAAAGTGATAGGACCTATTATAAAAAATATGAACCCTATTATGTCAGCTTTTTTTGTTTCTGTATGTATAGTGTCCTTGCTATCATGGGTAGTCATGCCGATTTACGGTAAAATATTTCATCCATGGTTACAAAATAATAGGAAGTAGACGAGGTGTGAACATGAATTTACCGGATATGATCTTATATAACGGAAAAATTACTACCCTTGATCTCTCTCAACCTGAGGTATCGGCTATCGCCATAACTGATGGTTTAATCACTGCATTAGGTGGAGATGAGCTTCTTGATAGTGCCACAGAAAAAACAAAAAAAATAGACCTTAAAAGAAAGAGAGCTATTCCAGGCTTGAATGACTCTCATATACACGTTATTCGTGGCGGTCTTCATTATAATATGGAATTGCGCTGGGAAGGTGTGCCATCACTTGCTATTGCCCTAGAAATGCTTAGAGAGCAGGCAAGGCGTACACCTGCTCCCCAGTGGGTAAGAGTAGTTGGAGGTTGGTCTGAATTTCAATTTAAAGAGAGACGGATGCCAACTTTGGAAGAGATTAATGCCGTTTCTGAAGACACTCCTGTCTTTGTGCTACATCTTTACGATAGAGCACTTGTAAATCGTGCTGGGCTGCGTGCACTGGGATACACAAAAGATACCCCAGACCCTCCGGGCTGTTTAATTGAGCGGGATAAACGAGGTAATCCAACAGGTCTTTTAATTGCCAATCCTAACGCTTCTATTCTTTATTCAAGTTTGGGGAGAGCTCCAGTACTTAATTTTGACGATCAGATTAACTCAACTCGTCATTTTATGCGCGAATTAAATAGATTAGGTATCACAAGTGCCATTGATGCAGGTGGCGGATTCCAAAATTATCCTGATGATTACAAAGTTGTTGAACATTTAGCTGAGAAAGATCAATTAACTTTGCGTATTGCATATAATCTATTTACGCAAAATCCAAATCATGAATATGAAGACTTTGCTTCATGGGCAAAGATTGTTTCTCCAGGTCAAGGGAATGATAAGTATAAAATGAATGGTGCCGGAGAAATGTTAGTATTCTCGGCAGCCGATTTTGAAAAATTTCAGATGCCGCAGCCCGAACTAGCTACGGTGATGGAAGCTGACTTAAAGAAAGTAATTTCTCTATTGGTGGAAAACCGTTGGCCATTCCGCTTACATGCAACTTATGACGAGTCAATAACACGTTTCTTAAATGTGTTTGAGGAAGTCAACAAAGAAATTCCTTTTAATGGTCTACGCTGGTGGTTTGACCATGCAGAAACAATCTCGGATCGTAGTATGGAACGTGTTAAGGCTTTAAATGGTGGTATTGCCATCCAAGACCGCATGGCTTTCCAAGGTGAATACTTTGTTGATTTATACGGAAAAGAAGCTGCAAAGCGTACTCCTCCGATTTATCGTATGCTAGACCTTGGTATACCTGTTGGCGCCGGTAGTGATGCAACCAGGGTTTCTAGCTATAATCCTTGGGTTGCTCTTTACTGGATGGTTGCCGGAAAAACCATTGGTGGTCTTTCGATATACGATGAAAAAAATAAACTTGACAGAAAAGTAGCCCTGGAACTATATTCCAAAGGAAGTGCGTGGTTCTCTGGTGATGAAGGTAAAAAGGGAACCCTTGCAGTAGGTCAGTTTGCTGATATTGCTGTATTGTCTGCTGACTACTTTACTGTGCCAGAAGAAGAAATCAAAGACCTTGAATCATTACTCACTATTATGGGTGGGCAGGTTGTTTATGGAAATGATGAATTTAAAAATTTATCACCTGAATTGCCGCCAGCATCACCTGATTGGGCACCGACTGGAGTTTATGGTTATGGGGGCGCTAACCTAGCCCATAATATACTTTCTCACGATGCCAATGGTCACAAGTTACATAGTTGCAGTAACCCTCTCCATCAACACACTCATACCGTAATAGGAAAAGATGGAACTAAATGGGGTATTGGTTGTACTTGCTTTGCTTTCTAAGTCAGAACCACCGGTATAATGCCGGTGGTTTTCTTTCTACAATAAGGGTATGGCGCCGAAGACGGACCCAAATAGTAATGGTATTAAGATCATAATGGTAATATGGGCTCTGGTGCAAATAATATGTAGATTCGCAATAGCAGTATATCCCTAACGGGATCTATTACTATGCGGTAAGACCGAAGAGTTGATTGATTATCTTGACTTGTTTTTTGACAGACTTCTCTCTTTGCAAAGTCTGTCCTTTTTCCCTTAAATAAAAGTCAATGGTATTCCCTTTTGAATCGACTACACCACACATATAAATCCACTGCCCTTTGACTTTAATATAGGTCTCATCCCAAGACTTAAAGATTACTTTCAATTTTTACACTAGAATCATTATTGTTTCTATTATACTGATACTTTTTCAGGATCATTTAACTTCTGCATAAAGATACGTGCTGCAAAACTTAAAAATTTATCATCAAAGTGAATAAGATTAATATCTTGACTTGGTGTTGGATCAGTAATACGAACTATGCTTAAGGTATCATTATTAACAAAGTCAACCAGTGAAAGAGGTATTATGGCAACCCCATATCCATTGTATACAAGGCTCAATAGAGAAATAGAAGATTTTGTTTCTATATTTGCTTCAGATAAAGATAACCCTAAAATTTCACAATATATCTTAATCGATTCACGACAACTACATGAAACCATTACTCTACTCAGCCCTGCTAATTCTCGAAAAGAAACAAATGATTTTTCATTCAAAGGATGATTTTTTGGAATTACAAGGACGAGCTCTTCGCTATACAAAAGGGTGCTTGTTAATGTGTCTGGAATTTGAGCACTACGTGTGATCCCTATATCAATATTTTTGTCAACGATTTGATTTACAGCAACCTCTGATTCTATAATTTTTACTACAATGTTGGGATAATGTTGTTGAAACTTCATAATATAAGGCGTTAAATAAGTGAGATCTTCTAATAAACCTCCTATAGTAATCACACCTCTTTTCACACCCTTTAATTCAAAAATTTCGTTATAAACCTCATCAAATTGTTGCATGATAAATTTTCCTTTATCAAATAGCAATTTACCTGCTTCTGTAATTTTGATACCTCTTCCAACTCGATGAAATAAAGGTGTATCAAGTTCACCTTCTAACACACGTATTTGTTGACTTAAAGTCGGCTGTGAAATACCTAGAACTTCCGCAGCTTTAGTAAAACTACCATTATTACAAACTTGAATAAAATACTCTAAATGACGTAATTCCATTCTTGATACCCGCTCTCCGCTTTATGAAAGATTCACATTTAAAAGAACAATTTGTATGCGTTATCATAACAACTATCTTTCCTGTTTATACTAATTGCAATTCCATTATTTCTTCATTTCGGATTCCAATAAATGTAATACCATGTATTGATTTTTTCCTCCTATTTATTTAATTTATATTTAATTAGGATATTACTAATTCGAGATATATTTCTAAAAATTATAGTTCTTGTGCATAATATCCTAATTTCTTCAACTGTTTGATTATCAATTTTTTCTCAAAATAGTCCAAACCACCAAATATTTGCCGAATCGCCTCTTTATGCTGAGGGAAAATAGTATCCATCAATTCAATACCTTCTGAAGTAATTGACGCATACGTGACACGGCGGTCTATAAGACATGGTTTTCGTATTAAGAACCTCTTCTTTTCCAACTTATCCACTACATACGTGATACTACTACTTGCAAGTAATATTTTGTCTCCAATTTTTTGTATAGGCTGATCGCCTTTACTGTACAGTAGCTCAAGCACTGCAAATTCAGTTGGATTAAGTCCATAACTTTTTATATCATCTTCAATTCGCTTAGTGATTGACTGTACTGCCCTTGATAATATAACAAATAACTTTAAAGATAAGTTCTCATCGTTAATCACGCTCATAATTACCAATCCTT
This sequence comes from Bacillus sp. 95MFCvi2.1, assembly GCF_000374965.1. Taxonomy (NCBI): domain Bacteria; kingdom Bacillati; phylum Bacillota; class Bacilli; order Caryophanales; family Bacillaceae; genus Bacillus; species Bacillus sp. 95MFCvi2.1. Next base: position 15,976 of record NZ_KB895727.1, read on the forward strand.
TACAAGTTATCTTGAATTCGAGATTTATTATATTATCGTCAAAATATTATGTCAATAATTCATTTTAGTTTTATCAAACCACTTATAATTTATTTCTCAACATAAGACATATGGAATCGTAAGAAAATAATTGTTAAAATATAAGCATCTCAATTGCGTTGTTTTTTTAAGAGGGCTTGTTTTCTAATGCAAGCTCTCTTTTGTCATAGTCTAAATGGAATTCGGACACATCTTACATGGTGAGTTTTGTCCTCTTTTAGCTATAGAGACAAAAAATCAAACTTCAAAATAACCGCCATTAATCTATAAAACACGGACATACCAATGAATAAGCATTCAAACGAATACGGACTGTTTAAATTTGATTATAGAACTATTTCTCTGTGGCAAAATAAAGCAGTGCTATGATCGGAAAAGCGATTCCCATCCATAATGCTGCACTCCATCCACCTGACGAGTATGCCCACCCTCCGACAGAAGATCCAACAGCACCACCCAAGAAGAAAATAGCCATGAATAATCCATTTAAGCGACTACGAACTTCTGGTTGCAACGAGAAAATCAAACGTTGACTTAGCACAAGGTTTGCGGATACCCCCATGTCCAACAGAATAGCTGCAATTACTAAAACTGCTATTCCAAAGGGCGAGCTACTTTGAATAAGAAGTGGTAGTAATAAAGATATAATAACAACAGCCAGAGCTATCCCAGTGGCGGATCGTGTCCAGCCAAGATCGGCTAGACGACCACCTATTGGAGCGGCTATTGCACCTGTAATTCCTACAAGTGCATATAATGCTATGGCAGTCTGAGAAAAATGAAAAGCAGGACTAGACAATAATAATGGAACAGTGGTCCAGAATAAGCTGAAAGTCGCAAATACACAAGCATGATAAATTGCGCGACGGCGTAAAATTGGAGTGGTTCGTAGTAGTTGCCACATTGAACTAAGTAAGGCGGTATAATTTGTTTTTGCGGCTGGTTTCCTAGTAGGGAGTACTTTCGATAATACAAACGCCAAGACAATAATTACAGTAGCAGATAAAGAAAATATTGTATGCCATCCCCAAATATCGGCTACTAGACTAGATATCGGACGCGCAAGCATAATACCTAATAACAGACCACTCATGACATTGCCAACTACGCGACCGCGTGCATTTTCCGATGAAAGATATGATACAAGAGGTACGAGCACTTGCGCTGCGACCGACCCCAGTCCGATAAAGAATGAAGCTACTAACAACAAGATTGCGTTCTTTACAAAAACCATGGCAGTTAGAGCAACTGCACTTAGAAATAACAATATAATTATCAATTTTCTATTCTCTACAATATCCCCCAAAGGTACAAGAAATAGTAAGCCAACAACATATCCAATTTGAGTTAGCGTTACAATTAATCCAGCGCTACTATTAGAAAGTCCAATTTCATTACTAATTACCCCAATTAAAGGCTGTGCATAATAAAGATTAGCCACAATGATACCACATGCAGTTGCTAGAAGAATGGTTAAACCCGATGAAATCTCTTTATCAATTTCTTTATTTTTAAAATTAGACATAACTATTTCCTCCCATACTTTTATGTCAAAATTACTGAATCGCCTTGGTAAGAACTACTTTCAGTTGTTGTTTTAAAAAGTTCAATTTTACCACTTTTTTATTCCCCCTTTTCTAAATGTTTTTTATTAATTAACTTTGTGAATTTTGGAACCTGTCTAAAGCCCTTACCATTATAAGATGCTAGGTAATCAATAAACTGAACGTTTAGTTTATTAATTACCTAAAATATATACTAAACGTTCAGTTTTGTAAATAGGCTATTTTATTATTCGTTCATATTAAGTATACTAAACGTATAGTTTATGTTCTTGAAAGGAATGATTAATGTGCAAGGTAAAAGAGGTCGACCACGTAATATAGAAACCCAAAAGGCTATCCTTTCTGCATCCTATGAGTTATTACTGGAAAGTGGCTTTAAAGCAGTCACAGTTGATAAAATTGCAGACCGTGCTAAAGTTAGCAAAGCTACGATTTATAAATGGTGGCCAAATAAGGCTGCTGTGGTAATGGATGGTTTTCTTTCTGCTGCTGCAGCCAGATTGCCTGTACCTGACACAGGTTCAGCATTGACTGATATCTTAACTCACGCCACAAGTTTAGCCAGTTTTTTAATAAGTCGAGAAGGCACTATTATTACTGAGTTAGTTGGCGAAGGGCAATTTGATTCGAAACTAGCAGAGGAATATCGTGCTCGATATTTCCAACCACGTCGCCTGCAAGCAAAGCAACTTCTGGAGAAGGGAATTAAAAGAGGCGAATTAAAAGAAAACCTCGATGTTGAATTAAGCATCGATCTCATTTACGGACCAATTTTCTATCGGTTGCTAGTAACTGGTGAAAAGTTGGGTGATTCCTATGTGCATGACTTGGTAATAAATGCATTCGAAGGAATACGATTGAAGTGATTAATATTCAAACAAATGTTTAGAACTCCCACTCCCTCCTATGCGGATGCAATTTAAATTAACTTGATAAATAAAGTGTTTCATGTTTTTAAACTGATGTATATGGAGTGGTCTACTATATACATCAGTTTAAGAATTGATAATTACTCTAAAAAGATCATCATGCAACTAATTTTCGTTATGGGGTATTATAATATCTTAAGTTGATTGGCATAGGGTCCCACCCCATGCCAATCAACTTAAGCTCAAAAATAAGATAAACTTGCATTTACATAAATGAAGAAATTCTTAAAATGTGTGTTTTCTTTAAAAATAAGCATACGAAATAAACCCTAACGGGTTTCATTTTTTTACTTATGCAACTTTCTTTTGTTTTCCAAATCCACTATATTCATAGATAACACCCATGATATCAAAGACAGTCTTCTTCTCATATCGATGAGATTTTCGCCCGTTTTGCTGTAGGAGATTGAACAGGCGAAGTAACACCTTTGATAGCTCTTGGGTGTCTTTTTGAATAGTTTGGAATAGAAGAAGAAAATAGTCTTTAATCATATATATTGCTTTATACTCACTAAGCTCTCGTTTTTTCTTCATGAGGAGCAATTGGCGCATTTGAAACATGATAGAAGAACAGAGTAGAATGGCAATCAATTGACCATATAAATGGCACTCCAATCGTTCTGGTTTTATCTTTTTACAATGATGGATTTGAAAGAATGACTTCCACGTTTTAAATAAAATTTCGATTTGCCAACGCAAAGAATACCAGTTATGTACCTGTCCCATCGGGACAATATCTGTAGGGGTGTTTGTCATATATACATTGATACCACTGAGTCGTTTACTACGAGAAGAATACTTCATTCCTTTCTTTTTTTCTCTTACAGCTTGATCTTGTAATCGTTTTTGTTGTTGTTCTTTGGTTAGTCGATGAACAATCACACGAGTTGAGACTTTATCATTCATTCCTACATAAGCGTTGAATATTTCACATGTTTGTCCTGGTTGAAAAGAGTTCATTAACGTTTCCATATCTATCTGTATATACTCTGTACCTTTCTTGATTCTGCCATCTTGAAAATAATCAGGGTTAGGATTTTTTTGATAAATACGTGTATTCGATTTGATACGTGAGATATAATATGCCTTTTTATCTTGTATATGTTGAAGATCTTTCAAGTGAAAATAACCTAAATCACGGATAAATAAATCATTCGCTGTCACAGTTGGGGCACATAGAGAACCATAGGTTCGATCATGTTGTTTACCTGGGCCTGTATGAATATGTAGGAACTGCCCACTTAATAAATCATACTCAAGCTGAATCTTCATCCCAGCTGTATGACTGCATCCTCCTGCACCTGGATAAACAGATGAAAATACATCGGGAAGTTGAAAGGCAGTTGAATCTAGGATACGAATACGCTTGAAAATAGAAGCGTATGGAGAAGTGAGCATCTTAGTTGAAGATAACTTTTGATTGAGAAGTTCGGCTAACACTTGTTGTAGAAATTGCACGGCTGTGGCATTAAATCGTTGATTCAGTCCTTCAGGACTGATGAGCACTTCTGTTGATGCTTCTAAACAGCTACATAAATGAGTTAAAGAGGTTTTAGCGACATTTTGACTGATCCATACACATAAAGCGACTAAATCTTTTGCTTGGTACTTACTGGTTCTTTGTACAAAACCAACATTTCTAGCAAGATCTCGTAAGAAATTTGGAGATAAAAAGTTTTGAATCTCTTGAGCAAATAGTTGTAATTCATCCGATACAGAAATAGACATACAAAAAACGCCATCCTTTCCTATGATTCTACAGAAAGGATAACGCCTTTTTTGCTTTAGAGGTAGTGCAAAAACTTAGCTTTATAGCGATGGAACAGAATCCCTATAAAGATTTTTAATGTAATAAAATACGTTTATGTTACTATTGGATATTTCATCTCCTATTCCCTTGCTAAATGCCATTTAATGATATGTCCAGCGTGTGTAAGACCTCCTCCAAACCCATAGAGTAAGAGAGTGTCCCCTTTTTTCACCTTTCCTTCATTCATACCTATGTCTAATGCTAATGGAATGGAGACAGAAGAAGTATTTCCCATGTATGTTACACTTGTTAACGTTTTATCCAGTGGGAAACCTGATTTTTCACATATAGATTCAATCATTCGTAAATTAGCACTATGTGGAACAAACCAGTTCACCTCTTCCAGTTGTAACTCTGCTTGACATAACAATTCTTTAATACCAATTGGTAGTGTCCGTGCTGCCCACTTATATACTTCTCTTCCATTTTGAACTATCTTCCCATGTGTTCTTAAAGGATTTCCAAACATGGTAGTAGATAAATTTTTACGATATACATGCATGCCTCCTTCCCCATTTGTCCCAATATGGGTAGCTATAAAGCTAGACTCTTCTTCAGCTTTCTCTACTAAAACAGCTGCGGCTCCATCTCCAAATAAGATACATGTAGTTCGATCTGTATAGTCTGTAATCTTAGATAAGGTTTCTGTCGTTACAATTAAAATCTTGCGATGAAGGCCAGATGTAATTAAACCATTCGCCAGATGTAATCCATATGTAAAACCAGCACAAGTCGCATTGAAATCAACAGCACCTGTATGTTGAATATTAAAATACTCTTGTATTTGGCAGGCTACACTTGGAAAAGTGTAGTCAGGCGTAGTTGTTGAAACGAGAATACAATCCACGTCGACAAGACTTTTATGATAACGTTCCACTAAGTTTTCAATAGCTTTAAAAGCTAATGTAGAGGCATATTCGTTATCACCAGTAATTCTTCTTTCCTTCATCCCAGTTCTTTGTACAATCCATGCATCATTTGTATCTACTAATTTTTCTAAATCATCATTGGTCAGCTTTTTTTCAGGTACATAGGTACCAATAGCTGTAATTCTTGCTTTTGATTGCATACATTTATCCCCCTTTACTATTTTCACACTTAGTTATATAATCAAATAATAGTACTAGGTACTAATTATTGTCAATATTCGAACATTTTATTTCTGGAAATTAAACTAACTAAAATATCTAGCTATGGTATAAAGGAGAGACATTCATGCTCAATATTCAACAAATTGAAGAAATTATTCCCCATCGTTATCCCCTTTTATTAATTGATCGGATTATTGAAGTAGAAGAAGGAAAGCGTGCAGTTTAGATCCAAAATGTTGTAACTAATGAAGGATTTTTGACCAGCTATTTTTCTGACTATTCAGTCATGACCGGCGTCCTTATTGTAGATGCCCTTTTAACATGAATAAATAAGTAGAAGTTTATTGAAAAATTTTCTGGAGAAGAACAATGCTAAAACCCTGTATTGATGTAGAAAAAAAGAAATTCAGAATAATGTAAAGGGAGAAGAGTGATGATTGATATTTTAAAGATTTTTGCGGCCTTAGTTTTGGGATACCTTTTAGGAAGCCTTAATACAGCGATGATTGTAGGGAAAATATACGGCAAGGACATAAGAAGCCATGGAAGCAAAAGCGCCGGGCTTACCAATACTCTGAGGGTACTTGGGAAATCTGCTGCGGTGTTTGTTCTTGCGGGAGATATATTAAAAGGGGTAATTGCCTGTTATATAGGCTTGTTCCTTAGCGTTTACTTTTATTCGGGAGAGGCTAAAGATTGCGTAAGCCTTTTAGCGGCGGGCGCAGGGGCGGTTATAGGGCATAACTGGCCGGTATATTTTGGGTTTAAAGGAGGCAAGGGAGCACTTACAGCAGTGGCTGTACTGTTTATGGTTGACTGGGTTATGGCCCTTTTATGCCTTGGCTTTTTTGTGATAATAGTAGCTTTAACCCGTTATGTCTCTTTAGGTACAATATGTGCTACATTGCTTGTTGCGGTCATTTCATTTATTCCTGTTTTTGGGAATACCTTATATTTTTATATATTTGCATTCCTAATGGCGTTTATGGTTATTTTCAGGCATATGGAAAATATACAAAAGCTGCTTTTAGGAACAGAAAATAAACTTATTTTTCCACAGCGTTGAGCATGTCGTCAAAATAGAAAAAAATTGGGGTTAGTTAACCGTTTAAGGAGGACGGCAACGATTCTTTACTTTTGGAGCCACTCAAGAAAAATGTACTTTATAATCCTATTTTTGGTATATCTCCTACCTTAGTAGCAATAAAGGGTTAATATAAGTCATCACATCATGCGTAAATATTAACGTACACATTGAATAGAAGAAATCAAAAAATACGTTATCCTTTCCTATGATTCTACAGAAAGAATAGCGTATTTTTTATTTTAGGGGGGTATTTTGTTTTGTTAGCTTGATAGCGATGTGGTGGTACCCCATGACCATCAACTTAAGAATTTTATAATGCCCAAAAACGAAAATTTTGTATCTCTTATAACAACGAAGTTTATTTTTATTACTTTGGGAACAACTAATTTCTTAAATTAATGAGCATTTCCCCCTTTAACCGAAAATCACTCGGATTCTTTGAGTGTAATTTCTTTATAACATGAAGTTATACAACTAATAGAGATTAACAGAAATGTACAAGATAAAATCCAAGTTCTTTGGTCTATGATACTAATAATGAATCCAAATATTGAAGCTACAAACATTATGAAATTGAAGGAAAAATAAAACCATTTACTAGTTTTTTTATAATTTTTCATTAAAAAAGCTCCATCCATTAGAGTTGTATACATATTATACCATTAGAAATTAACAATTTAATAAAATGAATATTTATATATATAAATCCAAACTCCTGTGAAAGCAATTTTTGTTGGTGCTATCCCATCACCATCAACTTAACAGAACGGGTTGCCCTAAAAGTAAAACGATAAAAATGAACTTCGGTGCTATAAAACACACAAAATTTCCGTTTAGGGGGTACTCTAAAATCTTAGCTTGATGGGTATGGGGTACTACCATATACCCAGCAACTTAAGAGTCCAAAGTACAAAAAACGTTATCATTTCTAATAATTTAGCTTGATAGCGATGTGACGCTACCACTATATAGAGGAAGATCGAAGAAATACACGGATAAACATCCTGGTATGAACCATGCAATTGAATTACGAAAACATACCAATAAAACAGTAAAGGAAATATGTCAGATTACCGGAGTGAGTCAATCCTCTCTATATCGTAGATTAAAAGAACTTGAATAAAGTTCTTTTTTATATTTGTGATTAAATTCGAGAGCGGCCCCTCATACCCTGAATCGTTTCCCTATCCCAAAAAAGGTTGCCTTAAAGGCAACCTTTAATCTTTATATATTGAAACCCAGTACTCAATTAAACAGGAAGAGCCTGTTTTTCTAATAATGAAAATAAAGCTTGAGTACCTTTATCTTCTTTTCCATCAGCTTGAAGTTCTTCATATAGAGATTTAGCTAATTTTAAACCCGGCGTATATAATTTCATTTCTTCAGCAGACTCAATTGCTATCTTCATGTCTTTAATAAAGTGTTTAATATAGAATCCAGGTTCAAAATCACCTTTAATCATTCGAGGAGCTAAATTACTTAAAGACCAACTACCAGCTGCACCTGTTTCAATGCTTTTCAATACTGTAGTTGGGTCTAAACCTGCTTTATTCGCATATAATATGGCTTCACAAACACCAATCATGTTAGAAGCGATAGCGATTTGATTACACATCTTTGTATGCTGACCAGCACCAGCATCTCCTTGTAAAACAATGTTTGTTCCCATTAATTCTAAAATTGGTTTAATAGCTTCAAAATCCTCTCTGATTCCACCTACCATGATTGCTAATTTAGCCTGTTGTGCGCCTATGTCTCCACCAGAAACGGGTGCATCTAAAGCATGAATTCCTTTTTCTTTAGCTTTTTCATGAATTTCTCTAGCTAGTATAGGGCTAGAAGTTGTCATGTCAATCACATATGTTCCTTTTTTGGCTTTATGTAAGATTCCTTCTTCTCCAAGGTAAATTTCTTTTACGTCTTGTGGATAACCAACCATTGTAATAATAACATCTGATTTACTAGCTAATTCAGACACCGTTTCTTCAAAAATAGCCCCTTGTTTTATGAGTTCTTCCGCTTTTGCGGGGGTACGATTATAAACAAGGACAGAATGACCGGCATTTAAAGTGTGCATAGCCATACTCTTTCCCATAACTCCTGTCCCGATAAATCCTACAACCAAATTTTTATTATCCATATATTCACAACTCCTGATAAATTAGTTACAAGGATTACAATAATAGATGTAATCTTGCGTAAAGAAATGACTAGCTTAATACAGCATCTAACATGGAATAGTTTACAATAATTTACTTTTATAAATCAACTGAAAATTTTAACTTATCCATTCGTAGGGGGCACATCAAATCGCTATTAAGCTAAGAAAATACAACTACCTCCAGAACGAGATTTTGTCCTAACTTGAAATGAAAAACTCATTTTTTCGTTTTGGGGTGGATTTATTTTCTTAAGTTGATGGGCATGGCCTCACCATATCATTTCGGGAAAATTGTACGTTTAGACACAAATTGGACACAACTATCTGTTTTCTTACTCTTTAAAGAAATAGATAGTTTTTTTATTTCTATATATCAGTTGGAGAGTTTTTGTTACCTATACTTTGATTGAAAAAATAATAATCATTAACGTCTTACAACATTGTAAGGTAGATGTAAGAAAAATAGATATCTTCATTAAAGCATAATAGCTAAACTAACGATGTATGAATCAACCTGAGATTATATTACACATCGGAGGTAATTTTTATGAGTAAAACCGTATTACATGTAAATAAAGTAGAAAAGGTATATGGTAAAAAGGGGGAAAATCAATCCCATGCCTTAAAAGGCGTTTCTTTTTCCATTGAAGAAGGAGAATTTGTTGGAATCATGGGTCCTTCAGGTTCAGGGAAGACAACATTATTAAACGTGATTTCTACTTTGGATAAAGCAACAGAAGGTATCATTACCATCGCTGGGACAGATATCACAAAGATGAAAGCTAATGAACTTTCTGACTTTCGGTCTCAAAAATTAGGATTTATCTTTCAAGATTTCAACTTGCTTGAAAATTTATCAATTTATGAAAACATTGCATTGCCACTATCTCTTCAAGGTAGGTCCCCTCGTGAAATTAAGACTAAAGTACAAGATGTAACGGATATGTTAGGAATTAATGCTATTCTTTCGAAATATCCTGCTGAAATTTCCGGAGGACAAAAGCAACGTACTGCTGCGGCACGAGCACTTGTGCATAATCCCGCTATGATTTTAGCGGATGAACCGACAGGAGCACTCGATTCTAAAAATGCAACAAGTCTATTAGACGCCATGCAACAATTAAATGAAGAACAAGATGTATCCATTATGATGGTGACACATGATCCTTATAGTGCAAGTTATTGTAGGCGTATTTTATTTATTCAAGATGGAGAGTTATATAAGCAAATTCATCGAAGTAATACACGAGAAGCTTTCTATAAAGAAATTTTAGATGTTTTAGCTACACTTGGCACTACTTCAAAAGAAATGGAGATATAACATCATGTTGCTTAAACTTTCTATTTCCAGTATACGAAAAATGATGAAAGATTATATCGTGTTATTAATTGGCTTAGTCATTTCCATTTCTATTTTTTATATGTTTCAAACGCTGGCGTTGAATACAGAATTTACAAAATATAATAGTATTATCAGTTCCATTGCACTGACATTTCAAATTGGCTCTATTTTACTTATGTTTGTTTCTTTCTTTTATATTTTCTATGCTAATTCTTTCCTACTTTCCTTACGTCGTAAAGAATTGGGAATGTATTTGATATTAGGTGCAAAGAAAAATAAAATTAGTCTCTTACTGTTTTTTGAAACATTAGGTATGGGGTTTTTAGCAATCATTTTGGGAAGTATGTTAGGGATTCTCCTTTCAAAACTAGTGAGTTTCTTATTAATGAAACAATTAGAGATTTCTCTAGAAGGATACCAGGCTTTTTACCTACCCGCCTGGAGTAAAACCTGTTTCTTTTTTTGCATATTATTTTTCCTTACGTCTATAATCAATGCGATTCGTTTATCTTTGAAAACAGAGTTACATCTAATTCGTACAGAACAAACGATAGACCGTATGCCAACAAAAGGTCTTACTACCATGTTATTAGCTATAGTGGGAATAGGCGGAATTGGGGTAGGTTATTATTTGGTTATGGTTCCTGGGATTAAAAAAGTTTCAGATATTCAAATACCACTTTTCACCATTACATTAGGAACGTATCTACTATTTATGTCCCTTTTACCTGTATTAGTAAATGTATTGAAAAAAACAAGTTTAAATGAAAAATATATCAACGCTTTTACTTTTGCCCAATTACGATTTCGTGTTAACAATCTAGCAAAAATGCTAGGAACGGTCACACTGTTGATTGGACTTGGAGTTGGTGCTATGGCTGGTGGTATGTCTTTGCAACAAAATACAGAGTTAAGAGCAAATAAAAATCAGGTATATGATATTACGATTTTGAATCCAGAAAATGCAGATTATGAAGCATTGAAAAACATGAAAATAACAGAAAAAAATCAATATCGTTATAAGAGTAATGAGCAAGCGATTTATTATTTAAAGGATGATCTTGTTGCTCATCCACCGCTTACATTTTTGAATCAAGAAGGAAATCAGCCGCATCGTATTACAGAAAAGCTTCCAGCGGAAGCCTACAGCATGTTTAATGGCAATCGAAACAACCAAATGTACAAGACGTTACCATCAGAGTGGAGCCGAACAATGGCGTTTGAATTTAGGATAAATATGCAAATATTTGATCAGAAACCAGTTTATATCGTAGATCAAAAGCATTACACATCCATTTCTGGGTCAGAGCATGTATTTTTAGTAGCTAAAGTAGATGATTTTCTAAAGTATAAAAAAGAATTGAAAGAGATAGATACTCGCCACCAAAAACAGTTACCTACCTCTCAGAGAGAGGAGCCCTTGTTAACAAAGTATGGTATGTACGAAGGGATGGTTGCTTTCTCAAAAGGAACCGTATTTATGGGATTCTTCTTAGGTATTGCATTTTTAGCGATGATGGCAAGTTGTTTGATGTTTAAAATACTTTCTGGAGCTACCAGAGATATAGAACGCTATCACATGCTTCGTAAAATAGGTGTGCGTAAAGAATTACTTACAAAATCTATATATAAAGAGCTTGGCAGCATCTTTGTATTTCCAGCTATTTTGGGATTGATACATGTTTTAGTCGGAATGAAAGTTTTTGCATATGTAGCCATTTTTACAGATCCCTATATTAATATTTGGGTCCCAATTTCTATTTTTCTCATTATCTATACGATATATTATTGGATTACTGTGCAACTGTATAAAAGAATTGTATTTCCAAAACAACTATAATAAATTCTATAGAATATGAAAAAAACAGAATCGGATTAAAAAATAGTATTAAACAACAAAAATATAATCAAATGAATATATATACGGAGGAATAAAAATATGAAAAAATATATAAGTATACTTGCATTGGTAACAATTTTGACTACTTTAATAGCTGGGTGTAGACAAGTAAATGGTTTGTATGAAAAATCAACAGCAAAAGAATATTATGTTCAAATTCAAGGTAATGAAGATAAGTCACAGCATCCAACCACAAAAGAATATAAATTAAACGCTTATAATGAGGACGGAGAAAAGGCTAAAGTTACTTTTACTGTGTCGGAAGAACTAAAGGCCCCTGTGTTTCTTCGTATTAATGTATTAAAATCAAAAGATCCTGATGAAAATCATTTCGTTAAGAATTACGAAACAGTAAAAGAAACCGAACTACCTGAGAAAGTAAAAGAGAAAATAAAAGGTAATTAAAGAATAGAGATTATTTCGTATGAAAAAATTTCTTGAAAAAGGATAAAAAAAGTAACCTGTACGTAATAGGTTACTTTTTTATATGGTGTACAGAAAATCTTATGTTTATGAACAGAGTATAGAATTCAATAATATCAAGGTTTTCTAGCTATAATCATGTTCATAAAGTGTGTACATAATTCAATGTTCAATTAATCTTTGAATTTTATCTTTCTGAACATGTATTTTTCTTTTAAAGATGCTGCCAGGATAAGGTTTTGTATCCCGTAGCGTACAAACTTCCCAGAATGATATAGTGACCCCTATAAGGGGTACGACCACACATCTATCAACTTAAGGGATTAATTGTCCCAAAAACGAAAAAGATGAGTCGAATTCTCATAAATAACTGTAAAAAGGTAAAATTTTCGTTATGGGGGGTGACCTGTTTTCTTAGGTTGATGGCGATGGGGTCCCACCCACATTTTAACGAAAACATACGCTAAGCAAATTTCGACCGTGAAGAGCAGCTGAGGAAGCTATAAAACGTCTAACCAAGAGCTCTAAAGTAATTAACTTCAATAGTGTGTCAGAAGAAGCCGGAGTGAGTAAAGCCACACTGTATAACCATACAGAGTTCAAAGAACGCATCAATTTCTTGCGAAATCAACAAGAAAAAGCATTTGTGGACTCTAGGATTAAACGGGACGAGAACAATCAAAATGCCGTCATCGCTTCTCTTAAAAGAAGAATTGAAAAGTTAGAGAAAAAGAATAAAGAGCTTGAAGAAGAAAATAAGCAATTGCGTGAAAAAGAAAATGAAAAGCTTACTGATTACTTCATGAAGTTATAAAATTAGGACCGTACACATTAGACATATCTAAAATGTACGGTCCTTTTGTTTACTAGTGGTTCACTTATCTAACCTAAAGATAAGTATGTGGTCCTTTTACAATTTGAATTTCTTTTTAAGCTTCTTATATTTTCTATATGAACGTCTAACAATGTTTAACATGAAATACGGTATTTTAACAGGGAAAGGCAATTTATAAATGAAAGGCAAGTAAAATGTAAAATATGCCTTTTCTAGGTCTCTCCACTTACTATCTTCTTTTGTTTTTAAGAAATCAGATACATCGACTACATATCCCCTTCCGTTTTCCATCATCACATTTTTCCCGTGAACATCACAAGGAGTTAATCCTTGTTCCCTTGCATACTCTAAAGCTTCATTGATATCAAGGATTACCTGCTTAGGAATTTTAATCCCCTTATGAATAGCATCGTATAAGGTAATTTCTTTTAAACGTTTCAATACTATGAAATTTTCTCCTTTATATATAAGCTTCGAATAAGAAGGATGATTTCCGATTCTTCGGTATACTTCTGACTCTTTTTCAATTCCTTCTCCTTCTCGCACGTAAACTTTCACTACCCAATCTTTGTATTCTTTGTGCATAAATACTGCGGCATAATTACCTGTCCCTAAACACTTCCAAAGTCTAGGAATATCTTTAACTACTACAGGCTCGAATTCATCCTCACTTCTTATGCTTACCTCTTTTAATAATTCGTCCTTTATCAATCCCACAAAACTATTTATACTCATCATTTCCACTCCGGTTTTGCTAAAAGGGGGCCCACCCACATTTTAACGAATGTTGGTGCTACCTCAATTACTATCTTAACAAATTAAAATTTTGTCTCTCTATTCTTTCATTCTTTCCTTATACTGTTTAGCAAGCTTATAAAAAGAAGAACGTTTGATGCCATACTTTTTCATGGCTCCTACTGCTGTAATTGAACCAGATTTCCATTCCTTGTAAGCATCCGTAAATTCTTCTGTTATTTCAACAGGCGGACGTCCTAAACGTCTACCTTGTTTTCTGGCAAGAGCAATTCCTTCAGCTTGACGTTGTTTAATATCAATTCGCTCTTTTTCTGCAAAGGCAGATAATATTGTCAGTGTTGCTTTTTGAATTGCGCTCTGAATAACATCATTTGTACTTTCTCCAGTGTAATTGACGTTAATGTATGGTTCCTTTATAAATTGTAAATTTACTTTATGTTTTTCGTAATATCTAAATTCTTCTAATGTATCATTCATATTTCTTCCAAGTCTTGTCAAGGAATCAAACACAATGGTATCTCCTGTACGAACAAGACGTTTTAGCATTTGATAATTCTCTCGCTCCATATTTTTTCCAGATTCTTTATCTATGAAAATATCCCGTTCTTCTATCCCTAAATTCTTCATATTCTGAATTTGCCGTTCTTCATTTTGATCTTTACTCGAAACTCGCACATATCCAAATTTTTTATGTTTCATATGCTACACCTCATTGATAATTATAACAATTATGTCTGTAAAGGTATATAAAATAAACGGATGTCTGTAAAATGAGAAACGGATATTTATAGACGTAGTTTTTTATAGTTTCCTATGTATCTGTAAAGGTATACTTTTACAGACGAGTTGATGTGATTTTGAAATAAAGTCACGATTTTTATAAAAAAGACGCGAAGTTTTGAATAAAGTTGCGACGTTTATAAAAAAGATGCGATGCTTTATCAAATCGTTTTATTTCTCAACTTATTTTCAAGATTATACTTCTAGAAAGTTACATAAAATGGTATTTTAAGGGTGCTGTTAAATACTTTTAAAGGGGGATAAGTAATGAGCAATATTGTAAAGGTTGATGATGGATGGAAAAATGGGGAATCGCAAGGATGGAAATTCTATAGTGGTATGTCTATTGAATTAAAAGAAGATGAAGAAAATGCTCTAAATGAAAAGTGGGTATTTTATTCTGATTATCATACGAAAATATACAAACCCGTAGAATTAGAGAATAATACTACTTATCAAATTACGATATATGTTAAACCGAAGGATGAAGAAACTGAATCACATCATATTGTTAAAGTATCTTTTAAATCTAGTGTGGCTGATTATGAAAGTGAAGAAATTCTAAATCAAACATTAATTAATGGAGAACAGATAGAAAAAGGATACAGAAAGCTAACAAGCTTATTTACACCAGCAACAATTGAGCCGAACAAAAAACCAGTGATAATTGTTGAAAACTTTTTAGCTGGATGGATAGGTGGAGTAAAAATAGTTGTAGAGCCTACAAATGTAGATTTAAAATAAAGTTCGATAATTTATAAAAAAGTCTGATCATTTATAATAAAGATTGATAATTTGTAAAAAAGTTTGATAAAAAGACCTATTTTGTAGAGTAATTGCTTATGCATAAAATAACACTAATTTTTTGAATACTGTTGCTATAAAATCTCGTGAGATTTGGAAAATAGATTCGCGAATCAACCTGTTTTCCAACCTGATGTGGTGATGAGATGCGAAGCTATTATGAATGCAGTGACATAACTAGGAGGTTTCCACTATGACAACT
Source organism: Bacillus sp. 95MFCvi2.1 (assembly GCF_000374965.1). Taxonomy (NCBI): domain Bacteria; kingdom Bacillati; phylum Bacillota; class Bacilli; order Caryophanales; family Bacillaceae; genus Bacillus; species Bacillus sp. 95MFCvi2.1. The sequence continues at coordinate 31,700 of NZ_KB895727.1, forward strand.
TTCTTTGAACCTATGGCGTTCCAGCTGAAAACTGAACGACTTGACTTGAGTATGTGGGAGGAATCCGATTCAGCCTGGATGAGAAAATTAATTGGCGAACGTGGTGTGGACATGCCAACCCTTGACGCCGTTCGTAGCCATCTTATCGAGATGCGCAAGAGAGCAGTCGAAAATGGCATTTCCCTTCTCACTATTCGCCGACGAGACGAAGGCGATTTCATCGGATACTGTGGCTTGATTATCGGTCGTTCCACACTTGAAGAGCCGGAGATTGCATACGAGTTGTTCCGCAGTGTTCATGGTAAAGGCTATGCGACTGAGGCAGCATCCGTTGTGCTGGACGCTGCGATTGCTACCGGGCGCCACAGACTTTGGTCGACTGTAGGCGCTTGGAATGTTGCGTCCCTCCGGGTACTAGAAAAGATAGGATTTGAGCGGCATCACAGTACGTGGGACGAGCGCGGTGAGATAGTTTGGAACGTACGCGATCTTTAGAGATCCCGATCTAATTTGGAACTATAGAAAAGGAGAAAAGGTCATTAGTTTTGGGGAGAATCCAGATAAAGATAAAAGGACTGATTTATAACCCAAATAGTTATAAACTACAACCGAAGCATTTACTCCAGCTGAAGCAGTAACAAAAAATATTATTGCACTAATTGGGTGCTTATCTTGAATAAGATTTAAACGACGATCTTCAATAATCAGGAGCTTTAATTGAGAAAAAATCACAAAAATTATCAAACCTTTTTATAAAAGGATGATTCAATTGAATATAAAAAAGCGTGTTTTAATCAAATTTTTTTCAAAACACGCTTTTTCTATTTGTTCTTTTATCAAGGTTATTAAAGTGATTTAATCAAACTTTATTCCAGGTCTACAACAAAATAAGACTTGTAAAATTTATTTAGTAAACAAAGGGAAGAGTGAGTCTGCATTAGAAGAATTCTAAGTGAGTTTTAATCAAACATTTTTATAAAATAGAATACTTATTTAAAAAGAAAGGAATCCATTTTGATCAATCTTTTTTCAAAATGGATTCCTTATATATATTGTAAAATGCTGGCTTGTGGGATCTTTTTGATTAAACTTTATTGCAAAGCTACAGTTGAAGGGCTCACTTAAGACTACATACAACAAATCTAAAACGTACATTTTTAGGACATAGTTTCTAGAGTGAGTTTTTGGGGAAGTTTACAGCAAAAAAACAGCGAAAATTGATTAATACCCGATTGTTCAGAAAATACTTATTTTTGAGAGGTGATAGCTACAACAATTATATAGAGAAGTATGATATATTTGAAAAAGCGCCCTGTTTACAGGGCGCTTCACTTTTACCTAATGACTAATATTAGCACTTGGGTATAATGTTGTTCCTCCAACTGAAACTTTAATTTCATTTGTTAATGGAACATTTTGTTCATTAATAATTGTTCTCCACCATTCCCATGCAAGACCTGTACATTCTCTTGCTACGACTTTTACATTTTTTGAATTCGGCGGAAGTGGTATGACTGTATTGAAATGAGCAGTTCTGTCTCTGCCGTTTCCTTCCCAGGTTTTATGGGTTAGTACTTCTTTACCATTTTTATCATATGAGAATTCATCCCAAGATACATCAAATTGAGCAACATATCCACCAGTATGATCAAGCGTCATTTTAGCACTAGAATATTCTGTAGTTGTAGTCTCAATATAATCTGTATTGTTATGAACAGCAGCAGTTGCGTTATCTTTTAAGAAAGTGCTTGTATATGAAATTGGGTATGCTGGATTTTTAGAACTTAATTCCGCATTATCTTTAATGATATTTCGGATTTCATTAAAATCTTTTGTAACAACCTTGTTATGCTCTTTTGCATCTCCGCCTAATACTACAGCGGTAAAGGTACTGTCTTCAAAAATATCTTTGTACTGTCCACTCGCTTCAACGC
>NZ_KB895728.1:0-29537 GCF_000374965.1 Bacillus sp. 95MFCvi2.1
CGACAATTTTATGAAGCGGACCATCCTACAATTTCGTTTGCAGAACTGCAATTTGAATGGGAAACAAAGGCCTGGTTTTCACACATCATCTGGGAAGACGACCCTGCCTCACAATTACCAAAAGCTCAAATATTAAACAAATGGTTCAGCATAATCAAAAAGGAAACCCAGGATACACCACTTGATAGTGATACAAAATTTTCTTGGTATCCATCAATCTCTTAAAAATCTAACAGTATTTAGCTAGATAAGGAATAGGCGTGATAGAAATGGCTGGCAGTAGGACGCTCACTGATTAATGTTGTACTTTCTACACGATAATTATTAATTGACGAAAAATTATAACAATAATAAAATGAATTACATTGGATAATTTGTTTTGATACATAGAATTCAAGGGGGATTATTATGAAGCCAACATTTTTTGCCCAAAATAGAGAACGATTAACGAGAACATTGCCAGATGGATCGATTACTATTTTATTTGCCGGACAGGCACCACATATGTCAGCTGATGCACACTATAAATTTGTGCCGAATCGAAATTTTTACTATTTAACGGGAATCGAGGAGCCAAATGTTATTTTTATTTTAAAAAAATTTGGAGATAGTGTAGAAGAAACTCTTTTCATTGAAAAACCAGATCCAGTGCTTGAAAAATGGGTTGGTAAAACCGTTTCGAAAGAAGAAGCAGAAAACATTTCTGGTATTAAGAAGGTTGTATATATAGAAAGTTTTGAAGTAACAATTGCGAATACACTTTTCGCAGAAAATGTGAAACATATGTATTTAGATTTAGAACGTCGTAATTGGAAAGGTACTGAGACGAAGGCGCTAGCATTTGCGAAGCACGTAAGAGAACAGTATCCTCATCTTTCAATTGGGAATGTCTATCTGAACATTTGTGAATTACGAGTGTTCAAAACAGATGAAGAAATTGAAAAAATAAAAGAAGCAATTGAGGTTACTCAAGAGGGTATTTATAATGTGCTGAAACAAGCGAAAGCAGGCATAATGGAATATGAATTAGAAGCGCATTTTGATTTCACATTAAAATCGTCTGGTATTAAATATCATGCATTCGATACAATTTTGGCGAGTGGTAAAAATGCTACTGTGCTGCATTATGAAGATAATGATGCAAAAGTGCAACAAGGTGATTTAGTACTACTCGATTTAGGTGCTCAAAAAGACTACTACAATGCTGATATTAGTTACACATTCCCAGCTAGTGGAACATTCTCTAATCGCCAAAAACAAATATATAATATTGTATTAAAAGCATTAAAAGAAACAACTGAACTTATAAAGCCAGGATTAAAATTCGCTGCATTAAATGAACATACAAAAAAAGTACTGGCAGAAGAGTGTAAAGAAATTGGTTTAATTCAAGAAGATGAGGAACTATCTAAATATTATTATCATGGTGTGAGCCATTTCCTCGGTTTAGATACTCATGATGTAGGAACATACAAAGATAGAGTATTAGAAGAAGGTATGGTCATTACGATAGAACCAGGTTTGTATATTGAAGAAGAATCAATTGGAATTCGTATTGAAGATGATATTCTTGTCACAAAGGACGGGTATGAAAACTTGTCAAAAGATATCATTAGAACGGTTGAAGAGATTGAAGAGTTTATGAGAGAAAATAATGAAAACGTTAAGGAAAGACAAGTTGTTACAAAATAGTAAATGTAAAAGACGCTCAATTTTTGGGCGTCTTTTTATTTTGTTCATTTGGCATCTCCATATTTTTTCGAAAATCGTCTTATATAATAATCTTGAAAAAGCAAAAGGAGGAATTTTCCATGAAGAGATTTGTATTAACAGCAGTTACAGTCTCCGTAATATCTTTAATTGCTGCATGTTCTGCGATCATAAATACAACAAATGATTATAAAAATATGAATGATAAAAAAACAGCACAGACTGAAACGGCTACAAAACCATTGAAAGTTGTAAAAGGATCAGAAGTTACTTTAATAGCGAAAGAAGAAAAACAAAAGCTAAGTAACGGTGTTATTGTTCCAGTCTGGACATTTAATGGTTCATCTCCTGGACCAGAAATTAGGGTGAAAAAAGGTGAAAAGGTTAAAGTGACATTAAAAAATGAATTATCTGCACCAGTATCTATTCATTGGCATGGGTATCCTGTCCCAAATAACATGGATGGAATTCCAGGTGTGACACAAGATGCGGTTGAATCTGGAAAAAGTTTCACCTATGAATTTAAAGTGAACGTACCAGGAACGTATTGGTATCATTCGCATCAAGATTCTGTAAATCAACTAGATAGAGGCTTGTATGGTGCTCTCGTTGTAGAAGATACAAATGAAAAGTATGATAAAGATTACACATTAATGTTAGATGAATGGGTAACAGATAAAAAAGAAATCGATAAGCAGTTAAAAGAAATGACAAAAGGGAAAACAGAAAAAGCAGACGGTAATAAATCTAGTATGGATAATAAAAATATGAAAAAGAATGATGATATGAAAGGAATGGATCATGGGAATATGAGGATGAAAGGTCATGATATGAGCATGTATGACTTATTCACAATCAATGGTAAAAGCGGGGATTTAGTGGAGCTATTAAAAGTGAACAAGGGAGACAAAGTTCGACTTCGACTAGTTAATCCTGGTTACCTATCACATGATATCCATGTTCATGGTCATGATATTAAAGTAATTGCGACAGATGGCCAACCAATTAATGATCCAAAAGTTATTAGGGACAAAGTAATTTCAATTGCACCAGGTGAACGTTATGATGTTGAATTTACTGCTAACAACCCTGGGAAATGGTATGTTGAGGACCATTCAGAAGATAAAGGTGCAAAAGGAATGAAAGCTGTTATTGAATATGATGGCAGCAAAGAGATGAAAGACAAGGCAAATGAAAAAGAAAAACTACCAAAATTAGATATGACGAAATATGGTGCTAAAAAATTAGGTGATTTCACGTTAGACCAGCAGTTTACTCTCACATATAATATGGACTTGAATACTCAAATGAATGGAAATGAAATGGTATATACAATTAACGGTAAAGTATTTCCGGATATCGACCCAATTCCAGTGAAAAAGGGTGACTTAGTAAAAGTAAAATTAGTAAATCGCTCTAAAACAGATGATCACCCGATGCATTTACACGGTCATTTCTTCCAAGTATTAAGTAAAGATGGAAAAACGATAGAAGGTTCTCCAATTGTTAAAGATACTTTGAACTTGAAACCTGGAGAAGAATATGAAGTAGCCTTTGTAGCAGATAATCCGGGGGAATGGATGTTCCACTGTCATGATTTACACCATGCTTCAGCAGGGATGGTAACAGAAGTGAAATATACAGATTACAAATCTGATTATGTTCCAAACTCTAACATTCCAAATAAGCCAGAATAATATAAAATTCATGTAGTTCATAATAATATAAAGCAGTTATCTTATGGATAGCTGCTTTATTAATTTTGGTTGCTAGTGTTAATGCATATGTTGATCATGCCCGGATGAAGGTGGAGGAGTATGATCTGGGAATGTTACGAATACTTTTCTATAGGTATTATGTTAGGAATTGATAAGAATACATTTAATATTCTTGTAATTTCAGTAGAGAAGAAGGGAACTCTCAAAACAGTATTTGGTTATTTGAAAAACCATTTAAAAGTCTTGTTAATGTCATTATGTGCAAAGATGATACAAAAGCTAGTAAACTCATGGAGAAATACTTGATAGAAGAATGGTATGCTGGGCATAAAGACATGGGGTGGTATGATTGTCATAAACATCATGAAAAACTATACTTTGGCTATTGGATTTTTGAAAGTGGAGCAATTGTAAAAATTTTAGAATTGGATGATAGTATATTAAAAAATGTTCCTTATTATCCGTATGATATGGTGCATTTTAAAGCTAAATAGCTTGATTCTCCAATATAAAGCATGATGATATATTTTTCTATTTTTCGGTCGTTTAATTAGGTAAAATTAGTCAGTTTCCAAATGAAGCAGAATTAGCTTCCTTCAAAGGCTATACCAGTTGAGTTGAAAACGGTACATTGGCAGGAAAGCAAGGCGGTGGACCAGGAAAGGTTACCGAATGAGTCAATAAGTATCATGTAGACAGCAGTAAGAAAATCAATGATGAGATTAAGGTGGAGAGGCTTCGCTTGCGGAGAGGGTAAGAAAAACTGATAAAGGAATATCCTTAGAAGAGGTAAAGCCAGACGTACTTAAACAGATACAGGCTGACGAGGTTTAAATTGAGAAGGTTAAATGCTATGGAGTGATTTTAATAACTGTTATTGTAAACATATAAACGGGTTATAAAGCTAATGGTTCTAAAATTAAAAATAAAAAAGAACATCTTTTTTATCAAGATGTTCTTTTTTCCTTATACCTAAATTAATTCTTTTGTTATATTATTTCGCTTCATCTTCAGGAATTAAAAAGCTTATATCATACTCATCTAACTTCTCAAGTAATGCGTCTCCATCGATTTTCAATAAATTCATATGAATATTAAATGGTATAAATCCAGCGCGCTTATTAACTCGATACAGCCTTTGTCCTTTTGAAGGTATAGAGGCAATATATCGATCTTCAACATCATCTTCCATCACAATTCCTAAATACTTTTGCCCTTGGATTGCATAAGGTAAAACACCTAATACATCCTCCAAAGCAATTTTCACAGGAAAGTTTGGATTGTTAATAATTGTAATGTATTCTTGTTCTAAAATGATGGCTGGTTTTTTCGTAAGCATTTTTTGGATAACTTTCCAAAGAGCAATTAGTACAACGAATGCAAGAGCTCCAAATAAAAATCCAACTATGAAATTAGGCTCCTCAGACGAAAATGCATACATAACAATAAAGAGAAACATCACTTCAACTACCAAAGTCAAAAAAAATAATCCAACTACTTTTCTCTTTGATTCATAAATATCATATTTTCTCATACGATTCCCCCCCACTCATATAAATCCACCTTGATTTTCCAACATATTCGTCATCGCTATGCAGAACCGAAAGCAAAATGCCTATCCTATATAAATTGAAAAGTTTATGTGCCTTTTCAATTTATATATAATCTATTTCGCCCAACAGGACTGCAATGTACAACAGATATTCTGAAAGCAGTGATGTTTTAAATCTTCATTTGAAATCCAAAAATATAACATTCTACTTTCCGGTAAACCATTTTGCGTGTTTGTTCGTTGTGCAATTCTTCTAAATTCAATTGAGTGATAAAATGAAGGGGATGCTCTTTATATGTAGGATACATAAATAATACGGGTAAATTAAGAGCTCTCCCCATTTTCGAACAACCTATCGGTAATGCTTCCTCATGTCTTGGCACAACTTTTATACATTTACAAACATCGCCAATAGCTCTTCTTTCATATGTTAGTTGATATTTGCCAATCAATGCCTCCATACGTTTTTTCATAAAAACTTATAATTTAAAAAATTAGTACCTATACATCATACCATGAAAACGCTCATCACTTACTTTGTTTATCTTTATATCAAATTTTTAATGATCGTTTTAAAGAAACGTATGTTCGTATTCGAGTTGATATGATATACTAATAATGTAAATATATTCCGTGTTTTTATATCTGGAATTTCAGATATGCGAGAGAATAGGTATTATCATATGTATATGATATAACGATGAATTTATAAAAGAACTAGGGAGGCAGAGAGGATGGCAGTCAGTACATATCAGTTGTTTCAACACCTTAATATGACAGGAGCACAAGAAGAATTAGCAATACGTTACTTGCAGACGAGAGATGAAGAAGTTTTAAAGCATATAGAACAAACGACCATTCGCGAAAATAAGCGTAGTGATTTTGCTTGGCAGTTCATGAATGACTTTAGGAAAACATATAAGCAAGATCCAGTGTTTTTTCGGTTATTCTATCATTTACTTGAGGATCAATTGTTGAATGTTCTTCTCGTGCGTTTTTCATATATGAGTTTTCCAGATATAAAGGTTTATTTCGAAAAAAGCGGTCTTTCATTCGATAGACTTGTAGTATTTGCTTGTAAGTATTTAACGAATCTTTCGCGTTCTGTAAATGAAGCGGATGTTTTTCTTAGACAATTAATAAGGGAGAATCCGAAGTATATAGAAGAACAGTTGCAAGTTATAACAGGTCAGCAAAAATTACTTTTGCTTCTAGTTATGTTAGATGCAGATTATGAGAGATTTCTTCCTTATCGTTCTTTACTGGAAGAAGAATTGGAAGAGCATGCGGAGTATATATTGAGGTTAAGTGGAGCGGAAGAGAAGATTGAAGCAGCTCAAAGGTACGTTCGAGGTGAAGCTGTTAGTAAAGTATTTGCTGGGTCATCTTTACCTGACTTTACTTGGCAGCAAATTTTTCGTATGTATCCGCATTCGGATGTTGCAAGAAGATATATGGAATTGTTAGTGAAATGCTCTGTAAAAAATTTTATGAATTATGCCATTTCACATGTCAGCCATACTCTTGAACAGTCTGGAAATTACAAAAAAACAAAAAGTTTTTATGCACAATTGTATGAAACAACTCGAGATTTGTGTGAACAATTCGGTATTCCAGAGGAAAGATTTTTCGCATATCGCCTTACACAGCATCATTTAGGTGTTGTTGATTTTGATCGCGTATATGAATATCAATTGTTGCTTCGAATGGTGGAAGAACAACCGGAATTTGTGCAGCGTACACTGCAATATTTAAGTCAAAGTCATTACCTTTTCGTATCAATGCTTTTAGCGGAAAAAGGGTACGAGCTACATAGAAACAAAGTACGTGAAGAGTTTTTAACGGTTGTCCTTCAAACGAAATCATCTGACATACGTGGTACATATCGTGACTATCTATTAGGCACTTTATCATTTGAGGATATGAAGCAATGGTTCGAAAGCTCGAAGTTTAGAAATAATTACTGGAGAATGCCTGTTTTAGAAATTGCATTACTTTGGGATATAGAGGAAGCAGCAAAGAGGGAAGCCACTCTTACGCTTCAACTTGGGAAAGGGTATAACTATAGTTTATATGAACTTCTGCAGCGGTATGCTGCTATGGAGAACTCGCCAGAACAGGTGCTGGAAGATCTGCTTACCTACGGTTTATCGATGGAGAAGCTCGTTTCTTATTCCATTGAACAAGCTTCCGGGCATAGTGAGAAGCGAGATAAGGCGACGGAGGCACTCGTTCGTTTGTTTGTAAAAGAACGAGCGTATGTGAAAGGTGAATTTCCTGAGTATTCTGCAGATGAACGGATTTTTATTTTGGATGAGTTGGCAAAGGATAACGCAGTTCAGACGCGTGATCTTCTCATTCAAAGTCTTGGGGATTCCTCTAAAAAGGTACGTACCGCTGCAGTTGAACTTCTTACAAAAGATACGGAAGCTGCAGAAGATGTAGCAAAGGAATTAAATCATAAAAAGAAAGTTGTTCGCGAAAATGCAATGCAAACACTTTTATATTATAAAACTGACAAATATACAAAGCTTGTACAGGAAGCTTTACAAGAAAAGAAAAACGCTTCTTTGACGGAGAAGTTTGCCCCATTGCTTGGTGACGGGGAATTAGAAGGAGCATCAGGAAGTATAGAAGCTCTTTGCACGCGTATTTTAACGCCGCAAAAAAGGAATGCACTTGTGCAGTGGATCGGATTTGAACCGCAAATTCGTCTCCGCGATTCCGATACCATTGCAGATGCAATGATTCCTCTTGCATATTTTCAGCAGTACGTATCAGATTCTGTTATTGAGAAGAAGGAAGTAGCAGAAGCAATAAGCGCTGCTCTTAACGAACAAGATTTGAAGGAAAATATACAAGCGATCTATCAGCTTTGGGTTTCTCAAGGCGCGGAATCGAAGAAACGCGGTATTCTTTCGTTGTACGGTATTTACAGTGATGATGAAATGGCGATGCAACTCAAAAAGCAGATTGATGAGTGGGCGCTTGGTATGCGCGGAGCGATTGCTGCTGCAGCTGTTCAGGCGCTAGCGTTGTCCCAATCACATATTGGGCTAATGTCTATCCATGCGATGGCATTTAAGTATAAACATAAGCAAGTGCGTAATGCTGCGAAAGAAGCGCTGAGTCTCGCTGCTAAAACGCGTGGTATTACAGAAGAAGAGCTAGAAGATCAGCTTGTCCCGGACCTTGGGTTTAATAAGCGCGGTGAAAAGACAATTGATTACGGCAGCAGAACATTTACTGCCTATTTAACTCCAAACTTGAAAATTGAGCTAAAAACGGGAGAAGGAAAACGAATAAAGTCGCTTCCGAAACCAAATGCAAAAGATGATGCGGAAAAAGCTGAGGAGGCTAAGGCGGAGTTATCCTCTATAAAGAAGCAGCTCCGAACTATGATTACGATGCAAACGCAGCGTCTTGAAACAGCACTTTCTCTGAATCGCTATTGGTCACAAAATACATGGAAGTCTCTGTTTGTAGAAAATCCAATTCTGCAGCAGTTTGCTATCTCCCTTATTTGGGGTGAGTATAAGGAAGGAAAGTTGCTTGCGATGTTCCGCTATATGGAGGATGGCACGTTTAATACGATTGAAGAAGAAGAGCATGAACTTACGCCAGACACTGTTATCGGTCTAATTCATCCGTTAGAATTGTCCGAGGACGAAAGGGAATTATGGAAGGAACAGCTAGAAGATTATGAGGTTACTCAGCCATTTCCGCAAATTGACCGCGAAGTATTTCAGGTTGAGGAGAATGAGGAAGTCACTGTGGAAAGGTTTGCTGGTATCCAGATCAATGGCCGTTCGCTGTTTGGTAAGATGACGAAGTACGGCTGGAGTCGTGGATCGGTTCAAGATGCCGGTGTATATTATACATTCTATAAAGAAGATACTCGCGCCGGACTAGGGGCGGAGCTTGCGTTTGAAGGGGCACCGGTTGGATATGAAGGTGAGGAGGATGTGTGCGTTTTTGAAATTCAATTTTACAAAGCAGGCACGGTGAGCCGCGGTTCATATGACTACGACGAAATTGATCATGAGAGACGCGTTTTACCGAAGCAAGTATCGGAACGCTTTTTCAGTGAAATTTTATATGATATAAAACGGGCAACAGAATCGAATCTTGGCCGTGATGAAAACTGGCGCAGCAAGCGATAAGAAAGGAACTGACATATGCAGTCTATTAAACCATTAATGGAAGAATTATATGAAATAGAATTGAATGCGTTAGAAGCGAATGATTCGTTTCCGAAACCACCTAACTGGCGATTGTCACCGCGTGCCGTTCGGACGTTTATTATCGGACAAGAAGAACCGCTTCTTTTAGAAGGAAAAGAAGTGGAAATTAGTCGTAAGTTTTATGGTAATGATGCGCTTGTGGAACGAGCAATTGTCACATTAGCAGGAAACCGAGGACTTATGTTAATCGGAGAGCCAGGAACAGCAAAGACGATGCTAAGCGAGCTGCTTTCTGCCGCAATATGCAGAAATAGCCGTAACACTGTGCAAGGAACAGCTGCTACGATGGAAGATACGATTAAGTATTCGTGGAACTATGCACTTCTTCTTGCGAAAGGGCCTGTAAGGGGGGCGCTTGTGCCAGGACCTCTCTTTGTTGGGATGGAACAAGGGATATTAACTAGATTTGAAGAATTGACTCGCTGTCCGCAGGAAGTGCAAGATTCATTGATCAGCGTTCTGAGCGATAAAGTACTAAATATTCCGGAGTTTGGGGAGCAAGGAATTCTTACAGCTAAGCCTGGATTTAATATTATTGCGACGGCTAACACACGAGATCGCGGTGTGAATGAGATGAGTAGTGCATTGAAGCGTCGTTTTAATTTTGAAACGGTGCATCCGATTAAGGATGTAAAGCTTGAAGCAAAAATAATAGAGTCACAAGTAACGCGCTTATTAGGAGCATCAGGCATCACACCAAAAGTGGATGAGACGGTTGTTCAGCTGTTAGCGACTGTTTTTCATGAACTACGGGAAGGTGTAACTGCTGAAGGAAAACGAATCGATCAGCCATCTTCTGTTATGAGTACTGCAGAAGCAGTATCGGTATATTATCAAAGCGCAATGGATGCGTATTATTATGGAAGCGGACAAGTGAAGATGGATGCGCTTGTTCGGTATTTATCGGGCACAATTGCGAAAGAAAACAAGGATGATTTAGAAAAGCTGCGCAGTTACTTTACAAGCATCGTTAGGGCGCGAGGTCAAGTAGGAGGAGAGGTATGGAAGTCGTTTTTCGAAGCTCGCAATCAGCTGAAGTAAATGCATTGTTTCAAAGAGCTTACAATTTAGATCACAACGTCGTATATGTGCCGATTCGCCATCATAGTCCTGCGTGCTCTTTTCATGTACAAAAGATCGTTAAATTCTATAAACCGGATGCGATTCTTATAGAAGGACCGATAGATTGCAACCCTCTTATTCCGCATATTGTGAGTGCAGAAAGTGAGGCTCCAATTTGTATATATTGCAGTTATGATGATAAAACGGATGTGCTTGAAAGAGGAGAAAGTGGAAAGTACCGTGCGTACTATCCCTTTCTCGACTATTCACCGGAACTTGTCGCGCTGCGGGAAGGAGCTACGCGCAATATTCCAGTTTCATTTATTGATCTTCCTTATAAAGAATATTTGTTTGCAACGAAAAATGAGGAAGAGAATGGGAAGTATGACGAGCAATATTTCCGGCACAGTCAATATGTCCGTATGCTTTCGGAAAAAACGGGGTGCCGAAGCTTTCATGAATTTTGGGAGAAATACTTTGAGTTGCAAGGCTTTCATATGACAAGCGAGGAGTTTGTCCGTCAGCTCTTCGATTATTGTTATTATACGCGCGCGGACTATACGCAGGAGATGTTGACAGAAGACGGATGCGAAGCCAGGGAGATACACATGGCAAAGGAAATTGAAAAAGCGCGTAAAGTGTATGACAAGGTGCTCGTTATTACCGGAGGCTTTCATGTGAAAGGGCTTCTTGAATTGGAAGGGAAAAAGAAAAAGCTGTCCAAAAGCCCATTATCTAAAGCGTATGCCAAAAACTATCTTATGCCGTATTCCTTTTTGGAAAGCGATCAGATGCGTGGCTATGAGAGCGGTATGCCTGCACCTGCTTTTTACCAACATATTTGGGAGAACAGGGATGAAGCGGTAGCTGAGCAATTTATGATACGAATTGCTAGACAGCTAAAGGCAGAAGGAATATCAATGGCAGATGAGATTGAAGCTGCACGAATGATACGTGAACTTGCACTGCTTCGGGGAAAGATGCAACCTGGATTGTATGAACTGATGGATGCAGTGCGTAGTGCATTCGTGAAAGGTGAGATATTCTCGGCAAATAAGCCTTTAGCGCTGCTTCAGAAGAGTTTGCAAGGGGCGAAGCGCGGGGAATTGTCAAAAGAAGCGGATGTGCCGCCGCTCGTGCATGATTTTCGTGCTTCTGTTCGTTCGTTTCGTCTTCCGGTGCGTTCTACTGTACCACAGGAGACGATTCTTGACATATACAAGAACGAACGACACCAGCGTTTAAGTCAATTCTTTCATTGCCTCGCTTTTTTAGGAGTCCCGTTTTGCGAGAAGCTGCGCGGTCCAAACCTAGCTAGAAAGCAGAATATTAATCTTATGCGAGAAACTTGGAAGTATCGTTTTTCAGCACAAGTAGAAAGTGCTCTGATTGATTTATCTGTGTATGGCGGAACGGTGAGAGAAGCTGCGCAGGAAATGCTAAGAGCAAAGCTGTATAAGGCGAAAGGGCGTGCGGGAGAGGTGGCTCTTTTATTGCTAGAAGCCTACTTAAGTGGTTTGTTTTCCGATTTCGCTATGTACAATCAGTTTATAGATGAAGCAATACAGGCGGATGGAGATTTTGCTTCTATGGCAGATTGTGCTTACTATTTATCACAAATAGAAAAAGAAAATCAGCAAGCGGATCATGCTAGACATAAAGCACTTTCGTTATTTTCTGTTTTAGATGGGGGCGAACCAGCAATTATTGCGGAAAAACTTATTGATTTGTATACAATGCAGCCTGCAGACCAGCAATTTATTGAAGCACTGGAGCTTTATTTGCAAAGGGAAAAACGAGAAAGCCAAGTAGAAGGGGCAGTATTTGGGCTGTTAACTTCTTTAGGGAAGTGGAAAATCAATGAGGTAATGCAAGTGGCAGAAGGATATTTTTATGGAAGTGGCGATATGCAAAAGCAAGCTCCGATATTTTTGAATGGTTTGTTTGCTGGCGCAAAAGATATCTTCTTATATAACGAATCGCTGCTTGACGGAATGTCTCATGTTCTAGAAGAACTTGATGAAGAGACATTTTTACAAGTATTGCCGCATTTGCGCCTCTTGTTCAGTCAATTCACGCCGCTTGAGGTGGATACGATTGCTAAACAGATTGCGCGGTTATATGGAGCCACAGAAGAAGTGATAAAAGAAGAAGCAATTTCCGAAGAAGTGCTGGCGTATGCAATACAGTTAGATCGCAAGGCACGGGAAATTTTAATGAGACGGGGGCTAGAAGATGGAGAATAACATTTCTTTAAATCGCTGGCGTCTTGTTCTTGGGAAACATGCAGATGACCAAATCACATTTCAGGAAGAAGACCCTGCATACAGAGCAATGGATGAGGTACTGGAGTTTTTGTACGAGAGAGAACGCGGAGAAGAACGCGGCGGGTCGTTGGATCCCTCTCAGCTAACAGTGCCGACTTGGATTTCGAAAGTGCGGGAGTTATTTCCGAAAGAAACCATTGAGATTATGGGAAATCATGCGCTAGAAAAGTATGAATTAACGGCTCTATTGCAAGATAAGCAAACGCTTGAAAAAATGGAGCCGAATATGAATTTATTAAAATGCATTTTACAATTTAAAGATTATGTAAAACCGGATGTATTAGACACAGCTAAACGTATTGTAGCGAAAGTCGCTGAGGAGTTGCGGCGTAATTTAGAGCAAGAAGTGAAGCACGCATTAAGCGGTAGACCAGATCGAAATCGTTCTAGTCGCGTTCGCACGATGCGCAACTTTGATTTTAAGAAAACGATTCGAAAGAACTTAAAGCATTTTGACAAGGAAACAAACGCCATTCATATTGAAAAACCGTACTTTTATGCTGCCACGAAGCACGTTAGCCCATGGCGTGTGATCCTCGCAGTAGACGAGAGCGGAAGTATGATTGATTCTGTTATTCATAGCGCAGTTATGGCGGGTATTTTTGCAAGCTTACCGACGATTAAGACAGATCTGTTCATCTTTGATACAGCTGTTGTTGATTTAACGGATCGTATTGACGACCCGGTGGAAACGCTTATGAGCGTACAGCTTGGGGGAGGAACATATATTGCTCAGGCGCTGCGCTACGCAACGAATAAAATCGAGATGCCTCATAAAACAATTGTCGTGCTTGTAACAGACTTATATGAAGGTGGCAGTTACAATGAAATGTACCGAGAAGCGATGAAGATTGTAGAATCAGGAGCAAAGCTGATCGTGCTAACATCTCTGGATCCGACTGCACAGCCTTTTTATGATAAACAGGCAGCTGAAAAAATGGCGGCGCTCGGTGCTCATGTAGCGGCGTTAACACCAGGGAGGTTGGCACAATGGATCGCAACAATCATTTCTTAAATGTTCTTTCCTCTATTGATGAAACATACTTAATTGCCATGTCTAACAAAGGAACATATAAGAGAGCAATGAAGGATTTGGCCGTTGTATCAAATGTCAAAATGGACGTAGAAGAGGGTGCAGCGCAAATACATCTTGATGACGGAATTACTGTAACGTTTACGGGTGATATACGCAGTTACTCTTGTAGTTGTGAAGCCCGTTCGATTTGTAAACATGTCATTATGGCTCTATTAGAAGCAAAGAAGATGTACGAAGGTGAAGAGAACATAAAAGTTGATTTCTCTGCTCTTTTGAATGTGAACGTTCGCAATATTGTCTCCGAAAAAATGTGGGCTGAAATGATGTTTCGCGAAACATTTCAGCAAAAGTTTGTTTTAGAAGAAGAGGGGGCTTTAATTGCCACTTTCCCAGAAGAGAATATAACAGTTCGCTTTCTAACAGCTGAATCGGTAGCGGATGCGATCTGTACGTGCAAAGCAGAGGGGATATGCCGGCATAAGGCAGAAGCGGTATATTGGTATCAAAAAGAGAAGGGAATCTCGCACGAAACGAAACAGATGCATCCTCTTATCATTGCGCCGGATAAGCTATCTATTTTCAAAGAAATGATCGAGCAAATTGTTCACTTTGGATTAACACGCCTTACCGAAAATACAATCTATGAAATAGAACAACTTTCTGTAAAAGCACGTTCTTTGAAACTCGCAAAGTTAGAGAATTTATTTCGTAAGCTCGGGGCGGATATTGGGCTATATCGGATGAAGCATGCATCTTTTCAAATGGCATCTTATCGGCAAACGGTGTCCGCGATTTATGAACACATTTTGTTGTTGGAACGCCACCATCTGCAAGAGGGTCCGTTTCGTTCGGAATATTACGAAGTTCCACCACTTATTTTGCATGCTTTTGGTGCATCTGGCTGGCAAACGAAGTCTGGTTATGTTGGTGTGACGTATTATTTCTATAATCGAGAACAGGAAAAGTGGATTACATACACACAGTCGCGCCCCATGTTTTATGAAGGGAGCAGCACAACTCCTGAAGAACTCCATGAAAGGCAAGTTCCATGGGGAATTGCAGGGAAAGGATACGAACTATCTCGTTCATCTGTCCGATTGAAGCAGGCAAAACTTAACGTCGATTTTCAATTGTCATCTAGCTCACAGACATTAGGAGAAGTGGAAGGAAAAACAAATGTGGCAGAGTGGCAATCTCTCTTTTTAACCTCATGGGAAGAACTATTAAAAAAAGTAAAAGAGCAAAGGTTAGAGGCAAATAAACAAGGAATCTTTTGTATCGAAGTTGCTGAAATAGGAGAATGGAAGTTTCAGAAGCAAGAACAAAAATGGATCATACCTCTTATCGATAAGAATGGGAAAACATTGCAAATGCAAATGATGAAACGACCAGAAAATGAGCGAATGATTCGACTTGTAAAAATATATATGGACTCGTTGCATATAAAGAGAATGCTAGTTCATCCTTATCAGGAAGGAACAAAGCTCGTTGTTACACCTATCATTTTATATACAGAAGCAGGAGAGATTATAAATACTACACTGAGTGAAGGGGGAACGTTCTATGATCGAGTTAATGCGCCTAATTGATGAATTGGAAGAAGTTCTAGATGAGATGCTTGTCTCAGGAGCAGGGACTGTCCCTCTTTCCTTTTTTCAGGATATAAAACGAGAATGCGAAAAGTATGGTCTTTCTTATGCCGCCACGCAGGTGCTTATCATAGAGGAAGAGCGAAACAAGGCCCGCTTTCTTCATAAAGAAGAAACAAACAAACTGACAGAAGCGTTTTGTAAGTTGCAGGAATATATTCAAGTTATAAAGGCTGAAATGCTGCATTTATAAATAGCTGGGTTAGTAGATGAATATTGAATTTAAATAAAAAGGTTTTCGCTAGAAGTATGCTGAAGAAGAAACGAAAACGCTCGCAGTGGGGAGAAATTGTACTGATTTTCCGAAAGTACTAATAATTGCCAAAATATTAATTTGCAAGTATAATAATAGTAAGAACGATGAGTGATAAAAAGAAAAGGGCAGTGTAGGAAAGAATTTCTTCGCCTTTCACGCGGTAGGTCGCAGGTTCGAATCCTTGCCTTCCCTGATGTTTTATTAACATTAGGGGAGTAGCTCAGTTTGGTAGAGCAACATATTGAGTCTTTCCGCCTATCTCCCTTTTTTATAATTCATATTTAATAGATTTGGGCAGTGTAGAGAAGGATTTCTTCGCTTTGGGTGCCGTGTGTCATGGGTTCGAATCCCATCCTTCCCATTTTGGAAGGTAGCTCAGTGGTAGAGCAACGTAATGAGCCTTTTCGCTTATCTCCCAAATCTTTAAACATTATGTATAACAGGAACAGTGTAGATAGCTCATGCTTCGTTTGCTAATATTAAGTGCTATAGATTCGATCCTAATCGATGCGGAAAGGTCCGCACTGAATTCGTACTTTTCTTTGATTCATAACACTAAGGTAGGAGTTACTTCGTCATATAGGGATTGTGTTTGTGGGATTCGATTCCTGTTTTGAATATTTCTTAAGTGTTAGGAATGAGTGAAAAGAGCAACGTATATACGTTGCCTTTTTTATTTGTATTTCAACCAGTAGTGTCAAAAAATCTCTGGGGGTAGATCATAATGTCAAAGTTTAATCATTCTTCTCAAGGAAGCCGTCAAACATATACAAAAGAGGGCGGAAAAGCTTATAAAATGTATGATAAAGATAAATTAGTTACGATGGTATTAACATCTTTCTTTAATGAGCCAAAATTTTATGGTGATAACAGCGAAGAATTAGTTACTACTGCAAAACAAATCATGGACAGAGACCCTAAATTTGTTGCAAGTTTAGCAGTCTATGCACGTGAAGTGTTCTACATGCGTTCTGTTACACATGTATTAGCAGTGGAACTTGCAAACCACCCTGAAGGTCGTAAATATGCTCGTCAAACAGTTTCTCGTATTGCGCAGCGTCCGGATGATGTAACAGAAATAATGGCATATCAATTAGGGGTATACGGTCGGGAAAATCCAATTCCAAACTCTTTGAAAAAGGGGTTAGCAGATGCCTTTTCTACATTTGATGAATATCAATTAGCAAAATACAATCGCACAGGAAAAGACGTTACATTGAAAGATGTATTCCGTTTAGTAAGCCCATCTGCCAAAAAAGGAACAGAACGTTACGAACTTTATAAACGTTTGTTAGAGAACACACTGCAAGTACCATATACATGGGAAACACAGCTTTCTCAAAAAGGAAACAAAAAAGAAGTGTGGGAAGAATTAATTGATAGCGGAAAAGTGGGTTATATGGCCTTACTTCGTAACCTTCGCAATATCGTAAATTCAGGTGTCTCAAATATTGATACAGTATATAACATTCTTCGCGATCCTGAGCGAGTAAAAAAATCAAAACAATTACCATTTCGCTTTTTTTCAGCATATCGTGTTGTGCAAGAAAAATTACCACAAGCAGGAAGCGAATTATTAGATATATTGAATGACGCAATTGAAGCATCTGTTACAAACATGCCGAGATTATCAGGAACAACATTTATGACAGCAGATATCTCAGGATCTATGACATGTTATCCTGTTTCAAAAGATGGGAGTGTTAAATGTGCAGATATTGCTACACTAATGATGGCAATGGCACACTCCTTCTGTGATAATTCTATTACATCTGTATTCGCAACTGATTTCAAAGCGATAAATGTTTCTACCCGTTCTGGTATTTTAGAGAACATGAACACATTTTTATCAGAAGTTAATAAACATGGATATGGAACAAACTTACATCTTTCTATCAAATATTTATTAGATCACAAAATCAAAGTTGACCGCATTCTTGTCTTCTCTGATGAGCAAGTGTACGGAGATAGGTATGGAGACAATTCTTCACAAATTCTTCTTGAAACATATCGTCGTGAAATGAATCCTGATGTTTGGGTTCACTCTTTCAATTTAAATAGTTACGGTAATCAACAATTCGTAGGAGAGAAAACAAATTTAATCGGTGGCTGGAGTGAAAAATGTTTGGACTTCATTCATTATGCGGAAGAAGGAACAGGTTCCCTTATTTCGGCTATCGAAAATTATCAATAATTTTTGTTACACTCTTTTTATTTAGAAGACGGAATAATTAGGATAACGGCAGGTCTAGTTAACCATGATGCAATAAAAAAGAAACTCATAATCTTTATTTTAAGAAACCAATGATTTTCTAATTAAAGCAGGGTTACCTGGAGCTGCTCATCCATTTCTATGATTTGAGCCGTTAGCTAATCTTGGCGAGGATAGATTAACTACAAAAGCAACTGGATAGTAACAAACAATAAATTGCCTACTGATAAGATGAAACTAGTTTATGAAATTTTAATAAAGCATGCTGTTAATTCAAGTATTAAGGAGTTTGAAAATGAAAATAAATAATAGTGAGTATGGTGGTTTTGTCGTTTCAAAAAATATTCTGGCTGGAAAACCAGTTAGATATTCATTTAGACAAGAAAGTTCTATCCCGCAATTAAATGGCTGGAATTTGTATGCTATAGATGATACTGATGAATATGTGAATCATGCGGATAATTTCATCATTTTAAACGCGGAATCTATTTTTAAAATCGTCCCTGTAATGTTTGAGATTTTTGAAGCGCCTTATGGAACGGATCTATGCTGGCTATATGAAGAAGGTATTCATATTGGATTTTATGATGTAGTCGCCGATAAAGAAGTGACCATTAATGAACTTATAAAACAAAACTAGTTTTTTCATGTAGCTCTATTTTATAAGTTCTTTAGTAGATGACAAACAAGCCCCTTATAAGCCCCTTCCAACTCCCTTATAAACCCCTACCAAGTAATAAATCATTAAATAAACAAAAGAAAAAACAACTACAAGAACTACTATGAAAAAATAAAAAAGTAACATTCTAGTACTAGTAAAAATTATAAAATAAATCCACCAAATTCCTGCCTGCAATCCTATATATAGAAGGAGTAACCAATTCTATATTTACCACTAAAAAGGCGGGAGGAAGAAACATGGGAGTATACCGGAGTGTACAGGTGAATTTTTGGCAAGATGAGTTTGTACTTGATTTCACGCCAGAGGAGCGCTATTTTTATATGTATTTGCTGACATGTTCGAAGACGACACAATGCGGGATTTACTCACTGCCACTACGTTTGGTAGAGATGGAAACGGGGTATAACCGTGAAACGGTTGAGAAGTTGTTGCAGAGGTTTGTTGCGTATGGAAAGATATTATATGACGCGAAAACGAAGGAGTTATATGTTCTAAATTGGTTACGTTATAACCCTGTTACAAATACGAACATAGAAAAGTGTGTGTTACGTGAGTTAAAGACTGTGAAAAATAAAGAGTTTGTACATATGTTTCTTCAAAGATGCCTCGAGGAAGAGTTGAATATTCCGTTATTGTTAGAACATTTCGGAATGCCAGTTGAAGTATCTGATGTGATTCCGCAAGAAGTTTTTCAAGGTTGTGCACAGGATGAGAAAGTAGAAGAAGTAGAAGAAAAAGCGAATCCAGGTAGCAGTGTATTCACGTTTTATGAACAAAACTTCGGTAGTTTGTCATCATATGCAGCGGAGGAATTAAGTGAATGGGTTACGGATTTGTCGGAGGAGCTTGTACTAAAGGCACTTCAGATTGCCTATGAAAATAATAAGCGGACGCTTGCTTATGTGAAGGGGATTTTACGAGATTGGCATGGGAAAGGATATACGAAGCTCAGTGAAATAGAGGAAGCAGCAGCGAAGTTTCGAAAGAAGGAGCCGTCTATTCTTTATGAGACGGAGAAGTTTTTGGAGGAGTGTGAAGAGTGGAAGAAGAATGTTCCGTCTGAGGAAGAATTACAGAAGTTCTTGCAGGAACAAGGGTGGCAGCCGTGAGTATTCAACATATCGAGGCGGAACAAATGGTGTTAGGATCTTTGCTTCTTGATGGTGAACCAATTAAGGAGTGTCACCTAATTGAGCGGTACTTTTCTATGGGTGTGTATCAAACTATATTCAATTCGATACGAAAAATAAAGGAAGACGGGCTGCAGTTAGACAAGATAATTTTACTTAAGTAGATTAACTTGCATGCTAATTTAAGATGGAGCCTGATAGATTTGTTACAAAATAGAAAAAGGAGATCTTAAAATGATAATAAACGATGCCGTTTTTGGTGAACTTGAATATAATTACGGATGGGTAAGGTACACTACTATAACGTTTTGTGGAAAGGAAGCTAAGATAGCGTTAATGGTAGATGGCGAAGAGGAGAGTGGATTTGACAAAGAACAATATGAATCATATGATTCACTGATGAAAAATTGGGAGCAAGTGCAACAAAGTATTTTGCAACCGATTTTAGATTATTATAAACAAAAAAGGTATGAGCTTGGTTATGATATTGAATTTAATGAACATTATCCTTTAATTGAAACAACTGATCAACTTCTTAATAGGATAAGTTTAGTTGGAATTGTTGTTCCGTATGCGGATATTTTTGAAGGGCGAGGGATCGGACTCACCTTCGACTGTACATGGGATATGGAAAATGGTTTAGGTCTTCTTCTTATAAATGAAAAGGTAACCGAAGTAGGCTATCAGGATGTTGCGATTTGAATAGGGTGAAGTAATATAAAGATAGCTTAGAGTTTTCTTTTAAAATATGAAATTGATGAAGAAAAGAAGACGCTCAATTATATTATGTGTAAAGAGTTTTAATTTATATTTAAATTTAAATGAAGCATGAGGGGAATGAATTGTTTACAAAAGATACATACATTAGCTCGGTAAAAGAAAATCTTGAAAAAAATTCAGAAAGGTTGATTCATAATATAAGAGAAATTCTTAATTTTA
Organism: Bacillus sp. 95MFCvi2.1; assembly: GCF_000374965.1. Taxonomy (NCBI): domain Bacteria; kingdom Bacillati; phylum Bacillota; class Bacilli; order Caryophanales; family Bacillaceae; genus Bacillus; species Bacillus sp. 95MFCvi2.1. The sequence continues at coordinate 20,518 of NZ_KB895728.1, forward strand.
ATTATTATAGTAAAATAGAGTTAGTAGATTTTATGATTTTTATCGGATCGTTTGACCTTTCTATCATGATGTTTTCTATGAATAGAGAAGCAAGTGAGGTTTTTTACGAAGGAAACGATAGCAGTGTTTTTGCAGGAAGTCATGAATTAATCGAACGTATATCATACTATAACCTTTCTTATGATAAATCAGACGAGTTCTGGGAGTTTTATGAAGAAAACGATGGGATCATATCGGAAGATGAGGAAAAAACCCTTGTGGAATGGTTTGTTGATTGCTGGAATAAAGCAAATGGAGGAAGTATAAAATTACCCGCCTATTGTGGTTTTCATGATGCTAATCAATCATTTGACTTGCAGAAAAATATATGGGTTTCTGATGAGGAAAAGTGGTGGGATTAATACGCAAAAGATAACGGCCTGTTTTTTAGAGTATCACAGAATAGAGAAAAGTGATTTTTACTGAAAGAGGATATGTCTAACGAACTTATGCCGATGATACGCAATCAAAAAGAGATGGTGAAAATAATTTACCAAGGAGTGGAACTACGTTGGAGATTGAAATGATTCATGAAAAATTATCATTAGAAGAATTAGAAGCTTTTGAGGAAAAACATCAGCTGCGATTACCGAAATATTATAGAGAGTTTTTATTAAAATATAATGGAGGCTATCCAAAGGCAAGTATGTATAAAATCTCAGATGATGCAGGAGAAAGTGTATTAAACATTTTCTATGGAATTGGGAGTATGTATGATAATTTGGATAAAATAATAGATTTTTTTGATGATCTTTTAGATATGGGATTTATACCAATTGCAGATGATCCTGGCGGTAACCAAATATGTTTGGGGATCAATGAGGAATACTGTGAAAAAATCTTTCATTGGGCTCATGATGAAGAGCACGACGGTATGAAAAATATGTATTTTTTAGCCAATAATATAAATGAATTTCTTGATTATTTATATGAGGAGTAAAGTTAAACAGTTATATAGCCTTCAGGGGAATAGAATAAAAATTCATGTGTATAAAGGGGAATTCAAAGAATGATTCATTATGGAGAGCTGTATTATGACCATTATAGTAAATACTTAGGTGAGCCAATCGACCGGGAAGTATTTAAAAATGGTGAGGACATGCCGAGTATACAAATTTTGAAATATGAAAATGTATTTGAAGAATGTCTTGTTTTTAATACACTTGGAGTTAGTAAATATGAAGAAATAGTAGGGGATAATGTTGAGGTTTCAATGGTAGTTGATGGGGCATTTCGTAGTGTAGGATATATTTTGGCAAATGCTTTATTTTATTGTATAGCGAATCGAATAGAAATAGGTCGTGGAACAGCAATTAGTGGCATTGAAAGTATCGATAAGTCTTTTGTTCGAAAATACAATAAAAGTGCAGTTTACTTTACTGAACCGTTCGCTTTCCCAGAGGAATACAGCTATGTACTGACTGGAAATGCAGAAAAGGATGGTAAAGTGTTGCTGGCATTTTTTATTTCGGAGTCGGAATATGAATATTTTCTAAAATACGGAACAGAGAAATTTGAGGAATTATTAGAAGAGAATCATGTGGATCCTTTTCATGTTAGCAGGGAGTCTATAAATTGAGGATTAGCTAGTCCCGATAAAGGTCTATTATGGTTTAAACGAAATAGTACATATCATAGAAAAGATAAATTAAAGAACCGAAACATCACCTCGCCAAAAGAATAAAAGGGGAGTATAAGATGAATGAAAAAGTAACAGTATGGATTGGGAATTTTGAGAGTAATGATGAGTTTGAAAACTATACGAATATTAAATATACAGAAGATGGGGATAGTATACCTTCTATATTCGAACAACATTTTAACCTAGGTTATTATGATCGTGATTTAGTCGAAAAGAAATGGATTTTTCAACCACTTACAAATAATATTCAAGATTTATTAAAGGGCTTTTCATATTATGAACAATTTACTGAACAATTTGATAATGTTAACTTTAATAAAGAATTTAATACTGCGATTCTAGTTTATAATTTTGAATATGACGCTAGAAAAACAAAGATTACATATAAAAATAACGAATTGGAGTGTATTGGTGTTGCTCAATATACTGTAATTGTTGATGAGAGGTGGTAAAGACATCGGGTTCAATGGAAGAATCGGAATATAATAAACATGAACACGGACGGAAAGGGATAACTTAGTGGAAATAATAAAAGAATTGGAATTAACAAAATTAATGCAACGAGACAAAGTAGAAAAGGTTACTAGTAAGATATTTAGTGATGAGAGATTAAAAGAGTTTTGGAGTTATTATGATTTTTTAAGCAAAACCGCAATGAATTTAATCGGAAAAGAAGAGAAACATTCGATCATGTATAGTACATATTATTGGTATACAAAATATAAAAAAAGATATTTTGAGGTTCATGGATATGAAGCGGGTATTGAACAAGAAGGGATTCGGTTATTAGAAGAACTTGAAAATGAGTTAGAAGACGGTGTGGATTGGAATATTATACAGGAAATTGAAGAGGATCTCGTATTTTAGATCCTCTTTGTTTTTGAGTGAATTGAAGTTTACGTTAAGTTTATTTGTAATATAATTAATTTTAGGAATTGTTAAAAATATCCATATCGTAATATACGATTGTTTTATGTTAAATAAATAGGTGATGTAGCGCAATGGGAGGAGAAATTATGAATCCTATACACACTGCAAAAGAAATTCGTTCAGCAATTAAGTTAGGTGATACGGAAAGGGTTGTTGAATTAATTGGTAATGATATTGAGAGATTACATATGATGACACCTTTTGGGACATGGCTCCATGTCGCATCTTCAAAAGGAAGACTTGAGATTGTTAAGCAGCTTATAGCCTTAGGAGCAGACGAGAATCAAAATGGTGGTGTATACGGCGGCGGGGCAATCAACGAGGCAGCTTCAGGAGGACATATAGAGATTGTTACATATTTATTGTCTTGCGGCGCAAAGATGGATGTCACCGAACCAGAAAGGAATCCGTTATTTGGTGCAATAAGTAATGGTCATGTAGATATTGCAGAGATTCTAATCAAAAGTGGTATTGATTCAAGTGTAAAGTATAGTGGTGATAGGGATGCATTGGCTTTTGCTCGAGAGCAGGGACAAACTGAAATGATTCAATTATTAGAAACTGTAGATGAAAGTAACTCATCTGTAACAAATTACGATAATCAGAGTAAACAAAATCAGATTTTAGAACATGTAGCAAAATACTTCAGATCTCCAGTTACGACTATAAGTGAAATCATACCTGGAAGTAGAGTAGGGATTCATATTCATATCATACCACCATCTAAAGAGAATCATTTCATAACGCTTGTGACTACTGGGATGAGTGATTATCCGATGGACAATTCGGAAGAAGCAAGTGAGTTTAAGTATGCTGAATTGATACAAAAGTTACCTGTAGACTGGCCGATGAATAAAGAGGATTTGAAGGATCAAAATATTTATTGGCCTCTAGGATGGTTAAGAAAAACAGCCCATATTCCTCATAGTTATGACGGATGGCTAACCGAAGGAGTGATTCTTCCAAATGGAGAACCACCGCAGCCTTTTGCGTCTCATACAAAGCTATCCTGTATTATGGTATGTAAAGTGCAAGAAAAGGGGTTGGAGAAATTAGTGACTCTAGAAGGTAATATCATTAATTTTTATACACTTTTACCTATTTATGAAGAAGAAAGAAATCTTGCTTTAGAGAAAGGTTATACATACTTATTAAATAAAATGAATGAAAAAGGAATCACAGATATTCTTGATATGAAAAGAGTAAATGTGGGGGTATAGAAAACGGTCATTACAAGGGAGTTGGATGTTTTGATTGAAGGTACAAATATAATGAATCGTATTTGGTATGGGAATAGACCAATTGAATCGATTTCAGATATAAAAAAGAGGGTTTTGAATGCTAAAACAGAAAAGGAAGTTTTGCTAAATGTAATAGAGCTGTTTAAGGCTGGTGATTTTTCACAAAAACAATTACTAATTCAACTAATGAATCATACGAATGATGAACAAATATTAAACTTATGTATTCGAATTTTTTGTTCTATTGCTACACATGAAGATATTAGGAATTCTAATAATCTTACATTTTTAGCTTTAGCAAGTGAATACGCAGTAGATACATTTTCATCCGCAGCTATTACATCGCTCTCTATGGAGGTTATTCCGTATTTATTAGTGTTACTTGAAAAGTGGGATGAAATAACAGATACTTCGATGATCATAAGAGATTCTATTGACTTTTTTATAAACTATCAAGATGTTATCGGGGAAGAAGTAAGTGTAGACGAGATTGGTGAATTTTATCTTAATTACATAAAAAAATGTGATGTGGAAAAGTATTATTTCTATCAGATTCCAGCGTTTCCTGGGGATTTAACAAAAAAACTGTTTGAACGAGTCATAAGAGCAACAAATCATGAAGAACCATTAAAAATGGAGTTTATACCATCCTTATTATCAATTTGGACAGGAGAGAAAGTACTTGCTGATTATCATACGATAATTCGTAATGATAACTATAAAGATTTTGTAACCTATATAGATACTATCTCGAAAAGAAGTTGGGAAAGAGGTCGAAAATATTTTTATGGATTTAAATTATCATAGTGGTTGAAATGATGGAATAATAGAATTTTAATTGGAGGAGGGATAGTTAAGTTGGTTACTGTGAATGTAGTAGTGCTTCATGATTCGAATTCTAATAAGTATCTGCCTTTGATTAGAAAGAAAACGTCTAAATCGATAAGTGAAATCAAACAAAATATGAAAACAGAAAAGCCTGTAATGGAATGTAATTATGATGATGCAGATCAATTGAGATCTTTAGTGAAATGTGCTGAGGAATTACTTTCAATGGGAGCAAGTATAAAAATTTATGAAGAGGAAGAATGGATTACACTTGAGATGGTAAGAAATCTAATTGGGACAATAGAAGGTATTGCAAAAGACAGGGAAGCAATTGATAATGTAATGTTTAGGGATGATTTTGATGAATAGTAGTCCCGAAGTAAATAAAAACTAGCAAATTTCATTTTGCTAGTTTTTATTTGTCTTTATTAATGTGAACAACAAATCGCGTGTAATTTCTCAGCAAATTCTTTATGATGACTTGTGTTATAGCCTCCATGATGCCCTGGAAACTCCACAATTTCTGTTCCTATTTGTTCCGTTAATGCGACTGCGCAGTGGTAAGCGAAAAAATCTCGTGAATCACTTCCCCCGGCTGGAAGTACTTGCATCGATGAAGATATTAATGCAGTCTTCAAGGCATCGATATCTAGTGAATGGCGGAGAATTCCCGGTATTTCATACTCAACGAAATACGTTGAATTACTAAGCATTCGCTTTGCTTGCACATCATTCAGTTGTTTTAGATTGCTAGTGTCCACTCCTACATTTGATAATAACTTTATGACCTCGCTTTTATGATTTTTCTTAAGGACTTCCATGAATTTTCTAGCCTGCACCTGCTCATCACCGAATAAAAGTTGCAATAAAACGGGTTCGTGAGGGATTAGTAGCTTTATCTGCCTTGGATGGCGTAGGCACAGATCGAGTCCGATAACAGCACCGGAGCTGCTTCCGAATACGTATGCCGGTTCATCGGTCAGTTTAGCTAGCAGGTGGTGAGCATCGTCACTATGTGTTTCCACGCGGTAATCCTCAGTTTGATTGGTAAGCTTACTGCGGGAATGTCCACGGCGGTCGTAGGTAACAACTGTATACCAATCAACAAGATGATTAGCGACTTTAAGAAATTTATCAGCGTCACCACCGCCGCCATGGATCATTAGAAGTACAGGTCCTTTTCCTCTAATTTCATAGTAAAGACTCGTTCCAGGCACTTGCAATGTTCCATTCTTCACTACAGTCATTTGTAAGATCTCTCCTTTTTTCTTATCTATCATAAAAAATGAATAAGGGGTTCCATTTTTATCGCTTTTAACTATAATCGGTAGTCCTCTTTACTTTATATGATTGGCGAATGATATAAAATGCAGAAATTAACTAAGAAACAAAGTCACCATAGTTTACAGTTACGCTCAAATTGTTGTTTTGAAATCATGTTGGATTAAAAATACCTCAACACTAAAATTTTGTTTCGCCACGGTTATTTATGAGGTAAGCGTCAAATATTCCCCACCTACTATTTGTAAATAACCCATGAGATAATCTCCTTACATACTACATGTGGAGGTTTTTTTATGAAAAGACACCGATTAAAGAAAGAATGGGAAACTTATATTCAAGACTATAAAAACAGTGGATTATCCAAAGTTGCCTGGTGTCAAAAACAGAACCTACCGGTTCATCGGCTATATTACTGGCTGCAAAAATTATCACTTGAAACTGAAGATCAAAATAATAATGAGCGTGTGAATTGGATTTCTATGAATGTCCCTGTCGTAGAAGAAAACATACATGCCACGATTCGAATCTACATTCAAGAAGCAACCATTGAATTAGATGTACCTTTTGCTTCACAAATGCTCCTACAAGTGATGCAGGCGGTGAAGCAACAATGATATTAGAGATCGCGATTGAAAAAGTATATCTTGCACAAGGGGCAACAGATTTACGTAAATCAATTGATGGACTAGCGGCTATTGTAAAAGAAGAATTTGAGTTAGATCCCTTTTCTTCTTGTTTATTTGTTTTTTGCAATCGCTCACGGGATAAGCTGAAAATTCTGGTTTGGGAACATAATGGCTTCTGGTTGCACTATCGCAGATTGGAAAAGGGAACGTTTTATTGGCCAACTGGGCATCGGGGTGTGCCACTTACCATATCAAGACGACAATTGAGGTGGCTTCTTGATGGATTTGCTTTTCAACAAAAACAAGGGCATCAAGCTGTATATGCGAGAGCCATTCTATAAAATCATACATGAAAAAGGAATTTGAATGATTTTGTCGAATGGATTTATCTATGAAAACAACACCTTCACATTCAAACCAACCCACAATTGAATCACTTCAAGCTCAAGTAGAGGAACTCACGGCAAAAGTGAGATGGTATGAAGAACAATTTCGTCTTAGTCAACAAAAACGGTTTGGTACGTCTAGCGAAAAAACACCTAATAATCAACTCGCTTTAGAACTGTTTAATGAGGCTGAGAAAGAAAGTGATTCTGAAACCCCCGAACTAGCTATTGAAACAATCACCTATCGTCGTAAGAAGAAGCGCGGTCATAGGGATGAGTCTGTCCAAAACCTTCCGGTTGAAACAGCAAAAGAGAATAATTTAAGTCCCTATCATTATCTTCTTTATTTGTTTGAAACACTCCCCAATATCGATTTAAATAATAAAGAAGAAATTGATAAAGTCTTGCCGTGGTCAACAGATTTACCGTCTAGATGCAGAGTACCCAAAAAAAGTGAAGCAAACAAACAATAACTCCAAAATCAACTTTTATTGTATAATTTGGAGTTACTTGACGTTTACTCCAAATTAACAAATTCATTTCTTTCTCCAATTCTTACATTTTATAAAGCCTAGGGTTTTATCGTACCTTTTTCTATAGCTAGGAATTCAAATTCAGCGGTAAATCCCTTTCCTTGTGGACTACAAGCATATACACCACATTGGAAAACTTTATCTTCTGCATCTTCCATTAATCTTGTAATACGTAATTGATTCCAAGTTTGTTCTTTTAATTCTTTTAAAGTGAACTCTTTATCATGTTCAATTTCTAGAAATTCAACGATATAGTCTTTGGACTCTCTACGAATGCGAAAATATAGCTCCCATGGTCCTTTTTTGTAGTTTTGAGTAGACCAATCTGAGTAACCGTGATTAGTTACTACAGCTCCAAGTTTACACATACCATTTGGTTCATACTCTATAGACGTCTTTAACCAACAGTCTTTAGAAAATCGAACCATTAACCCAGCCTGATCATATTGATGTACAGGATATGACCGTACTCTAGTAGTGATAATTACATCCTCATTCATCTCTGAATATAAGAAATGCCCATTATCAACAGCAAATCCATAGTGTGTTTTTTGCCAATAGTCGGTCATTTCTTCAGGCTGAATAATAAGCCCAGTATCTTTTTTTTGGATATCCCAGTTTTCTGGTTGACAATACCAATTTAGGCTCGGATGAAGAGTTTCATTTTGAAACTTTTCATACAATAATAATGAGCACATAAAATACATCTCCTTTTGTTATTGTAATTATTTCTTTATATGTAAATAATAGTATTAAAATCACGATTTATGCAATCGTTTTCTTGAGAAAAAATGTAATTTTTAATAAAAATACATTTTTTGTTCAAGAATGATTACTATGCTATTTGCTTGAATAGCTATATTTGTTATGCAATCGTTTCCCTTAGGATATTGTATTTTTGAAATAGAATACCTTTCAAATTTACTACTTTTATCATAATAGCTAAGAAGACTCCCTCCTCAGAGAACGTGAAGGGTGTATCCTAGTGAATAGGAGGTAGATGAATTTGGATATGGAAAAGACTATGTCCAATGTGACCAGTGAAGGTGTAAATGACAAATTATATATATATTATTAAATTAATAATAAGATTCAATAAAAAGAATTGCTCTAGAGCTTTGCTATTTAAACCCACCACATGTCAGAAGGACTTTCTTCAATTAGAATAGATTGAAGATATCATCATTTCACATTCTTTTGATGTTAAAGCCATAGGTTTTTCACATAGCACGTGTATTCCTCTATTTAATGCGCTGATGGAAATTTCGGCATGGAACTTATTAGGTGTACAAATGCAAACTGCATCCACTTCATTAAAAAGATCTTGATATTTTTCAAATACGCAACTTGATATATTGCGGAATCCCCATACTGTATGCCGCTAGAATCAAAAACCAAATGTAACTTGTTGATACAAGAAAAGCAATTCTATAATATTTCTTACTTCTTGTTTTTTTCTCTTCCATTTTCCCACCATCTTTGCAAAATTGAACTTCTAATTTCCATCCTTA
>NZ_KB895729.1:0-29209 GCF_000374965.1 Bacillus sp. 95MFCvi2.1
CGTTTTTCAAAAGCATTTTCACCTAAGGATTCATATTGTTTAATCCACTGATAGAGCATACTGGGGTGAACATCAATAGATTTAGCAATTGTTTTTCCACCTTCAGTCCCCTCTAAATATCGTCTTATCGCTCGTATTTTTTCTTTTGAAGAAAATTTAGCCATAAAAAAGTGCACCTCCGATTGTTAGACTGTGTCTAACAATCGGGGTGCACTTCACTCTAAACTATGGAGAGCGGCTTTTTAACTTACCATTTATTAAAAATTATACTAATTAAAGTTGTAAAGGTAATTCTTCTAATGACCTCATTAGATAGCTTTCTTTCCATTTCACTTGCTCTCTTTCACCTTGAATCTGTAAATTTGGCATACGGCGTAATAATGTAGAAATTGCGATTTTTGATTCTAAACGAGCAAGTGATGCTCCAAGACAAAAGTGACTACCATAACCAAATGCAATATGACGATTATTTTTTCTTGTAACATCAAAAACATCAGCGTTTGAAAAAATTTTTTCATCACGGTTAGAAGATGCTAGTGAAATAATAATCCTATCTTTTGATTGAATATCTTGGCCATGCATTGTAAACGGTTCTGCTGTCCAACGTATAGTAGTTAATTCAACGGGGCTGTAAAATCGTAACGCTTCTTCAATAGCTGAATCGATTAAATCAGGGTTTTGAAGAAGCTTTTGTAATTGAACTGGATGCTCTAACAATGCTAGTGTCATATTGGCAATTAGGTTTACAGTTGTTTCATGTCCAGCAACAATAAGCAACGTAATTGTCGAGTATAACTCTGATGCATTTAATTTTATTCCTTCACTTTCCGCTTGTATTAGTGCACTGATTAAATCGTCTGTAGGATTTTTTCTTTTTTTATAAACTAAATACTGTATATATTCAGCGAATTCTTCTAATTTTTGATTATTTTTTTGCACATCTTCTAGTCGAAGTGGAGTATCAATGATCGCCTGTGACCAAATTCTAAATTTATGCTGATCTTCAAGAGGAATTCCTAACATTTCACTAATTACCATAATGGGTAAGGGAAAGGCATAATCGTTTACAAGATTTATTGAATGAGTGTGTTCAACTTTATTTAATAGAGCATCAGCGATATGTTGAATTCGACATTCAAGTTGCAAAATCATCTGAGGAGTAAATGCTTTTTGAACAAGTGACCGTAGACGGTGATGGTCGGGGGGATCTGAGTTTAACATATGATTTCTTAAAAGCTCCCTATTTTCTAGCGAAAAAGGAACTTTAACGTCCTCTTTTTTACTAAATACATTCTCAAAATTTTTCATTAATCTTGCATCTTTTAATAAAGCCATAGCATCTTCATATCTCGTAATAAGCCACCCTTGTCCTTGTTCGCATAGAGATAAAGGATAAACAGGTTGAAAGGCACGTAGTTCTTTGTAAATATCGTATGCTTTCTGTTTAAACATTGGAGAAGCTAATTGTGTTTCTGCCAAGAGACTAAAATTTAGTTCGTTTTTTGAAATCATCAATATAACCTCCATTTTTACAGACTTATTGGGTAACTCAACTCTTAATTTGCATTATAACCCATTTAAATTCAATAACGTAAAGAATATTCAGATAAAATATTACTTTACTTGGTAAAATAAATAGAAAAATTCTGAGATATTTACCTCGTTTAGTCATTTGAATATCACTTATAAGGGGTCCCGCCCCACATCGCTATCAAGCTAAGGTTTTAATATACCCCCTAAATAAAAATTTTCTTTCTCTACAGATAGTTATTTTCAGAAGTCCGCTTATTTTTTTCGTTTTGGGGCGTTTATTTTTCTTAAGTTGATGGACGTGGGGTAGCACCACATCGCCATCAACTTAAGAGTACTTACTACCCATTATTGTTATAAAAGTTATTCTTCCTAGATTAATCAGAGGGATGAAAAAAAACACCCTCACAGGTGTCTTTTTTCATTATAGAAATATCTTAAAATAGATATCTGATGTCATTTATTCAATAAAAAACCCTTTGTTACATCATAACGCCATTATCTTTGAATGAATACCATTTACCATCAATGAAATGTTTTCCTACTGCCATTGCACCATTAGATTGTAAATAGTACCAATTTCCATTATCTTGTACCCAACCTGTTTTCATTGTGCCATCTGCATTCATATAGTACCAATTATCCTTATCTTGTACCCAACTTGTTTGCATCTTAGCACCAACAAAGTAATACCAGCTTCCTTGATAACTTAACCAGCCATTATAAGCACCTCCGTTATCTTTGAAATAATGCCACTGATTATTAATTAAATTCCAACCCGTTACCATTGAGCCATCAGGAAGGAAATAATTACCTTGTAGGAATTCTCCTATCCAACCTGTTCGCATTTTCCCTTTACTAAATCCATCTAAATAATATGTTTTATCATTATATTTAAGATAGCCCATGTGTAGATTTCCGCCTTCGAGAATGTAATACCAATCTCCCTCATATTGAACCCATCCCGTATTTGTATACAGTGCACCGTCTGTTCCTAATAAGTAAGCTCCATGTTCATCTTCAATATAGCCCATTTTCATTTTTCCGCTTGCATCAAAGTAGTACCATTTTCCTCCATCTTGTAGCCATCCTGTTTTCTTCATACCCTTTTGATCATAGAAATACCATGTTTCTCCGTCTTTTACCCAACCACTTTGTTGCATTGTCTGTTCTGCTTTTGGAGCGTCCTGCTTCATATTATCTTGTTTTTCTGCATGTGATACTGCAGGAACGATAAACATTGTAGACATCAAAATTGGTAAAATAACTTTCTTCATTTTCTATATCCCCCAAATAATGTATAATTTTAGTTTTTATTTCCACAAACAGAATTATATTATGATATTTAAATATAATCAATAGTTTTTGTAACAAAAATGTAATATTTTTTTAATTTAACGAAACAAAATATCCATTAATGTAATTATCGTTACTTTTCAGTTACAATGTAGGTATCATTACACATCTATCAACTTAAGGGATTAATTGTCCCAGAAACGAAAAAGATGAGTCGAATTCTCATAAATAACTGTAAAAAGGTAAAATTTTCGTTATGGGGGGGTGACCTGTTTTCTTAGGTTGATGGCGATGGGGTACCGCCAGCATTTTAGAAAAAAAACACGCTAAGCAAAAAATACAATAAGCTGCCCATATGGACAGCTCCTTTACATAATTCTCGTTATTGGTAGTTAGGTTTCTTTAGTTGAATGGGAATGTTTTAATCCAGTAGAAGAATGCAATACCTCCAGCTACAAATAAAGCAGCTAAAATGAATGTTATTAGAGATATTTTATTTTTCATACTTTTTCCTCCAATGATTTAATCTTAAGCTAATTTAGTTAATATAACATGCGAACTCGGAAGTCAATGAATCTCTTTTTACAAATTTAGATAATGCGTAGTGTGGAGATAGATATCTCCTTTTAAGAATCCTGTGGAGATGTAAAATTTGTCAGCCTGTTCTGTGTCCGTGTAAAGTACCAAGACTTTATAATGCTTTCTCGCATCACAAATGATGGTATTTAACAGGAATTTTCCTAGCCCATTTCTCCGATTATCCTTAGCAATATAGAATCTTCTCAACCGGCCAATCTCTTTTCTTTTTGAGGATGGATCTATATTAAGCCCTCCAATACCAACTAACACATTTTTCTTGTTAAATACACCGTATAAGGATTCTCCGGGCTTATCAAAAGTGTTGATACCAGCCTTATAATCATTAACTAGCCTTTCAAGAAAACGAAAGCCATCTTTCTTGCTCTCTTGTACTAAATGAGTGAGATCATTATAAAACAGATCTTGTTGTATCTGTCTAACTTCAAAATCTTTCATATTTCTCCCCCTGATGATTAAGTCTATATACTATATTCTTGTTAAAAAAGAGGAATCCCTTTCTGTATATTCCATACACATCAAGTAGACATAACGCCCAAATTATTGGTAGCGAAGACAAGGCGGTTCCCTACTCTCATAAGGAATCCGACTTTTTCTCTTTCTATCAATCTAAGCAATTTTTTATACATTCCTATCATGGTGTGGGTTTTCGAGTTCTCGTTTGTTATTGGATTAGCCGAAAAACTGTATAAAATCCTGCATACTCTTAGCGTGGGTTTTTTCCAAAATGCTGGCGGTACCCCATGCCCATCAAGCTAACGGTGAGAAATCCTAGCTACGCCTTGATTTTTGTACTGTGACTAATGAGTTTTGGAAAAATAAACATGCCAAATAAACCTATGAAAATGTGATTTTTCCGCTAGGCAATTTGTCTTTTATTCACTGTCGTTTCATAGACAACACCAAGAATATCGAAGACGGTCATTTTTTTGTAACGATGACATTTACGACCATTCTTTTTAAGCGATTGATAGAGGCGATGCAGAATCGCCGAGAGTTCATCTGTGTCAACCGTCATTGCTTGGAACAGTAACGGAAAGTAATCCTTAATCATATAAATTGCTTTGTATTCGCTTAGTTCTTGCTTCTGCTTTCCGAGTAGAAACTGTCGCATTTGAAACATCGTAGAGGAACAGATGAGAATACCAATGAGTTGGCCATACAAATGGCATTCAAGACGTTCTTTTTTGATGCCCTTACACTCATCAATTTCAAAGAACGACTTCCATGTTTTAAACAAAATCTCTATTTGCCAACGCAGTGAATACAAGGAATGCACATAGTTAGTCGGTACTTCTTCTGGCGATGTATTCGTAATATATACATTCATGCTCATCAAACGCTTACTTTTATCCTTCATGATAATCCCCTTTTTTTTCTCACGTATTGCTTGATTTTTCAAACGCGTTTGTGTTTGATCGTCGGTTAAACGATGGATCATGACACGTGCTGGAAGCTTCTGATTTTGGCCAATATATGCCTCGGAGATTTCCATCGTTTCACCAGGAGGTAGACTAGACATCATTTGTGTCATATCAAGCTGAATGTATTCTGTTTGCTTTTTTAACGTACCATTGTTGAAGTATTCTGGCTCAGGGTTCTTGATATAAATGCGTGTATTCAGCTTTAACCTCGAGATATAGTAAGCCTTCTTATCGTGAATCGCTTGTAAATCACTTAAATCGAAGTAACCAAGATCACGCAAACATAGGTCTCCTTTTTCAACGGTTTCAAGACAAATGGTACCGTATGTTTTATCATTGTTCTTTCCTGGCCCAAGCTGTACGTTTAAAAATTGACCACTGAGTAAATCGTATTCAAGTTGAATCTTCACCCCAGCAGTATTACTACTTCCGCCTGATCCTTGATAGTCAGTGGCGAAGATATCTGGTAATTGAAACACCGTCGCATCTAAAATACGAATACGATTGAAAATAGACATCATGTGTGCAGAAAGCGATTGATTGGAACAGAGCTTTTGTGTGAGAAGAGAAGTAAAGACTTCTCGAAGAAATGCGACAGCTGCTGGATTAAAGCGTTGATTCAATCCTTCTGGGCTCATTAGTACCCCAGTGGAAGCTTCTAACCGACTGCACAATTGTGTAAGTGATGTGCTAGCGATTTTCTGACTGAGCCATACGCAAAGGGCAATGAGTTCGTTTGCTTGATATTTACTAGATCGCTGTACAAAGCCAACTCGTCTGGCGATGTCTTGTAGGACTCCTGGAGATAGAAAGCATTGTAATTCTTGTGAGAATAGATGTAATTCTTCAGAAAGCGAGAGGTCCATGAAAAAACGCCATCCTTTCCTATGATTCTACAGAAAGAATAGCGTATTTTTTCATTTTAGGGGATATTTTATTCTGCTAGTTTGATAGCGATATGGTGCTACCTCATCGTGTATAAGAGAGTATCCTTTATTTTTCTTGGGTAATTATTTAATATGTAATTTTTCTTTTACTTTTGAAGGTAAATCATCTTGTTGAACTTCCTCATAGGACTTTACTTCTTTATGATTTATTTCTGTATTGTTGTTATCCTGTTGATCGATATAAAGGCGTATGAAGGCATTTTCTTTAAGGAGGGTGTCTTTTGGTTTTACACTTCCAAATGTAACTGTTTTTTCTACTCCATCCTTATTATAAGTAGATAAAGTATAGAAACGTTGGTTACCTTTTACCTCACCTTTGTTTGTTATTTGTACATAGTATTGTTCTGTTCCTATTCTATTTATAGTAGGTGATCTTTCGCATCCTATAGCAAAACTAGAAAACAGTACGAATAATATAAATATAACTAATGATTTTTTCATATAACTCTCTCCTTATCGTTGTATATGGAAATTATAGTAAAGGATTTATAGTGAAGAAATTGATTTTAGTGACATTAATATTACAAAATTGTAAGGTTTATTAGGGGATCACCATACATACCCGAATTTTATTACACCCCCAGGATGAAAATTTCGTGCA
The DNA here is from genome assembly GCF_000374965.1 of Bacillus sp. 95MFCvi2.1. NCBI lineage: Bacteria > Bacillati > Bacillota > Bacilli > Caryophanales > Bacillaceae > Bacillus > Bacillus sp. 95MFCvi2.1. Next base: position 6,396 of record NZ_KB895729.1, read on the forward strand.
TTTTTGGCAGAAAACAGCTTATTTTTTCGTTTTGGGGTATTTGCTTTTCTTAGCTTGATGGTGATGTGGCGGTACCCCATGCCCACCAACCTAACAGAACAGGTTGCTTCCAAAACGATAAAAATGAACTTCGTTGATATAAAAGACTCTAATTTTTCGTTTTGGGGAACAATCAATTTCTTAACTTGATAGCAATGTATGGTGCCCCCTATTAAGCATTATTTTTTATCTTCATATCGTTTGAAGGCAGATAACTATATTGGATTTTTCATAGTGAATAGCATCATTTTATTTCTTCCTTTTCTTCTACTTTTCGTTTGCGAAATAACCATTTAGTAAGATCAACCCCCCAAAAAATAGTAGATGATGCTAGCATAAATCCACCGGCAATTAGGGCAGTATTAGAACTTAATTCTATTGAAAATACAGTTGTCACCAGAGTCATTACAAGCATAATTAACATTCCAAATAGTAAAAGAGCTAAACTAAAATACTCCCATCGTTTAATTCCTTTTGTATGTTTCTTTCTTGTAAACGCTAAAAAAAGAAAGTTATACAATTTAAAAATCATAACCAGACATATACCAAATAATATTATGTAAGCTAAGATTTTCGAAATGGGTTTATCTAATTTATATAAAACTATTGTTTCTCTTAAATAATTTACTCCAATTCCTATAACTCTACTGAGATAAATTGTTCCAATGGCTATAAATAAGCTAAAACATATCAGTAGTAAAAATTTATGTTTAGCGTTTTTTATAGATTTAAAATCTATAACCACTTGATTGAATTTTATCAAGGTCTCTTTAAAGCCCTCTTTTAAAAATGCGAACCTTTTTTTTCCCTTACTCGCATAATTATTTATCTCTTTTTCATATTCAGATAACTGATGGAGCATTTCAAAAAGCTTTTTTAAATAAGTAATAACTTGTACAAATGTAGTAATAATGAAAAGAATCAACAAATTTCCTGTCATATCATCGTTACCTTGGCTTGCATTATTTAATATATTAGCTTTAGATGTCTTATACCCTATATATATGTTAATAACAATATACAAGGGTGAAACTATCAACTCATTGATATCCCTATCACCCTTTTTTACAGGGAAAGAATAAACACCAGCTACTGATAGCGCAACAGATAAAATTAAAGCGTATATAATGGAATATTCATTCTCAACATTATATTGAGTAAAAAATTGAAGAAGTATTAAATACAGGATAAATATCGAGCAGATCACAATTAGGTACAATTTACCTATATACAATCCAAAACGTTTAACTGAATGAAATTTATCTTTTAAAGAAAATATCAATCGCATAAGAATCATTGGAACATTCAATATTTTCGACGATAGATTAACAAGAATCATAAGGCTATTTAAAATCATGAATATTTTAAAAAACACATACCAATCACTGTACAAATTTTTGGTAAATAGAGATACTGCTAATGCCACAAAAAAGGATCCAATAATAGCAAAAAATATACTAAATATAGCATTATACAATTGTATGATGATTAATTCATAATTTTTTATTTGCTTTTCATTATAAATTTTAATCTTGCCAGCAAACATCGCTGTGATTTCTAAAAATAAACACCAAATAGTCTGTAATATCTTTTCTGCTTTCAATTTATCACCCTTCTTTCTATATAAAATTCTGCATGCTTATAAGGAAAAATATTATTTTGACTCATTAAGATCGTCCCTCCAAGAGTGATATAGATAAATAACGTTGTTATATAACTTTTTTATATTAAACTTAGACTGTTGAAAGGCTATTCCTTATCCTCGTATCTTTTGACTACTCTGTAGAACGTAGGACTTGTCATATTGCATCTTATCATTGCCTCTAATGCTGAAATTTCATTCTCTTTCCAACTTGTATAAGCCGAAATGAATTCCTCCGATATTTTTGTTCTTGGTCTCCCTAAATGTTTCCCTTGTTTTTTTGCCAATTCAATTCCTTCACGTTGGCGGGTTTTAGTCTTTGTTCTCTCCTCTTCGGCAAGCCAGGAAAGGATTTGTAGTACAAGGTCTGTTATAAGGTTTTCTAAACTATCTTTGTATTGTGTGGCATTAAGTAATGGCATATCTAAAACAATGATGTGTGCTTGAATTGCTTTAGTTATATCTTTCCATTCTTGTAGAATTGCTTCCTTGTTGTCTCCAGGTGAAAATGTACAAATTTTTTCGTTTTGGGGTAATTCTAAATTCTTAAGTTGATGGGCATGGGGTAACACCACGTGACCATCAACTTAAGAAGAATAAACGCCACCAAAACAAAAAAAGCCCCAAATTTTTCTTGAAAATAAGTTGGGGCTTTTGAACCAGAAAAGTATATTTTTAACTATGAAAACTACGATGGATTTTTCCTTTTTTCCTACTTGCTAAATTCAGCAAGTAAAATATTTTTAAAAGGATTAGGACTGTCAGTTCTACCCAAACTATTCCAATTGACGACCAACGTATGCTTGCCTCCAAGTTTACCTCCAACAAGAGTAGTAAACCCTAGAATGCCACCTGTGTGTCCCCATATCGAGACACCGCTTGGAAGCTTAGTTTCATAGATTCCAAGACCATATCCATCGATTCCTTCTTTTCCTGTAGGAACTGTAGTAAGCATTTGTTTTAGTTGCTGTTCTTTCAGTAATTTGCCACCGAGCAAGTAAGAGAAAAATTTGTTTAAGTCGTCAGCAGTAGAAATCATATCTCCAGCAGAGCTACCTGCACTTGGGTTATAATAAGTAACGTCTTTTAGCTCACTTGCTCCGTCTGGTTGGACATATCCACGGGCATGGTTAGTGCCTGGAATAACACTTGAGTTGCCTGGTAGGAATGTATTCGACAATTCAAGTGGTTCAATAATTCGATTTTCAACCTCTTCCGCATAGCTGTTTCCAGTTACTTTTTCAATAAGGATACCCAGTAATACGTATCCTGTGTTTGAATAAGACCAGCCCTTTCCTGGAGCAAAGTCTGGGGGAAAAGAAATCCCCATCTTCACTAACTCTTCAGCCGTATACGATTTTTTTGTATCCGTAAAATCAACGTCTTTTGACCTTGAGTATTCAGCGATACCACTTGTATGGTTCAATATCTCCTGGATAGTAATCTTGTTACCATCATATCCATTTCCTTGAATGACACCAGGCAACCAGTCTTCGATGTGGTCGTCTAGCTTCAGGCGATTCTCTCCAACTAATTGAAGTACAACTGTTGCGGTGAACGTCTTCGTCACACTCCCAATGCGAAAGCGAAAATCTGTTTTCATTGGTTTCTTGGTTCTCAGATCCGCTATTCCAGCGGCATACCCCCACGTTTTTCCACCCTCAGAAGTTTTAGCAAGTATCCCCGGGTATCCAAGTTGCAATGTATCCCGCATTGCTTGCTTGACGGAAGTACGATCTCGTTGAGTATTTGTTTGTAACGAACTAGATACATTTTGAGTAGGCTCTGCTTTTACAATTGAGGTTGGTGTTGTATATAACAGGGAACTTCCAGCTATTAAAAGGGCCAGACTTGCACATGTAATTTGAATACGTATTTTCATAAGGCATTCCTCTCCTCTATTCATATTGTATAAGTGTTTGCTTACTGATCCTTACTTCCTGAAAAGACTTAGGGAAAGGCCCTCACGCATATAGATTAAAGCCCCAGTACAAAGGTATCTATCAATACCAACAATTTGAGCCAGTTAAATCTCCATCCCTTCTATAAAAAAATTATTCAAAGGTATGAAAGCATATTATGTACCCTTAGTTATTGTTAGGATTAACACAACATGAGACATAGCCCCAACCCATATTTTACTTTATTTATCCATGATATGTATTGAGAAAGAATGTAAATTCGAATCCTTTCCGTACCCCAACTATTGATCGTTTTTTTCACCTATTATAATTAGTTATTTAGAATTTCATAATAAAAAACTGTAAAAAAATAACGAGTCCCTTAACGTACAGGAAGCGGTTGAAAAATATGTCTAAACGCACAATTTTCTTTTTTTGATATGGTGCCTCCATCGCAATCAAGCTAAGGTTTTGAAGTACCCACTAAATGAAATTTTTCTTTCTCTATAGTTAGTTATTTTGAGAAGTCAGCTCATTTTTTGTTTTTGGGGTGTTTACTTTTCTTAAGTTGATGGATGTGGGGTAGCACCACATGCCTATCAACTTAAGAATGTCATTGAAATGTACCAATAGATTCTAGTGCAGCAAAATAAATTGTGCTATGATGTGAGCAAATATAAAGCTATCTAACGGAGGGATTCACATGCCGCATGTTGTGTTTCGTGGAATTACTACTGAACAATTAAAACGCATAAGCAAGCCATTAGTAGAAGAGCTCGCAGAGATTTGTGAGTGTGGTACGGATAATTTTACGTTGGAACTACCAAGTTCTACGTTTGTATTCAATGGAGAAGAAATAGAAGCGTTTCCTCTTATTGAAGTGAAATGGTTCGAGCGTGGACAGGAAATTCGTGATCGATTTGCCAAGGCCATTACTACATATGTAATGGATTTTGGACTTCCAGAAGTAGAGGTTGTATTTACGGTTTTCACAGAATCAGCGTATTATATTAACGGGAAACATTGTGCAAGTTAGAGCTATTTGAAAGATTTTTGTAACATTTATAAGGGGGAGCGCCACACATCCATCAACTTAAGTATTTAGACTATTTTTGAAGTTAAAAGCACGTTACTATTCTCTTATGTTAATGAGAAAGGGTGACGTGCTTTTTATGAATATGAACCAAAAACAAGAATTATCTTTATTTGCCGAAGAGTTATATCGATATATGTCTCCCGCTACACTTAATCAATTAGCTATAAAAGCAGGTGGGATGAAACGAAAACGTAAGTGCCACGAGCACCATTTCTTATCTTTGTGTGTATGGTTAAATCAACAAGTCGCTACTACCTCTCTTACTCAACTTTGTAGTCAATTAGAAACTTCAACAGGAGTTTTATTAAGTCCGGAGGGACTTAATCGACGATTTAACTCGGCTTCTGTAGCCTTCTTTCGAACTGTATTTACTACACTTCTACAAGCTAAAATTGGAGGAGTATCTAAGATTTCTCATTCTCTTTCTGCTTATTTTGAGCGGATTCGCATCCTTGATTCTACAACCTTCCAAGTTCCAGATCGATTCGCAGCTACTTATCCTGGTGCCGGAGGATGTAGTCATACAGCTGGTGTGAAAATTCAACTAGAGTATGACTTGTTGAGTGGAGAATTTTCTGATGTGGCAATTGAACCCGGAAAACGAAGTGATCAGGCATATAGTGCGACTCGAACAGGCATGGCACAAAAGAATGAACTGTATATTCGTGACTTAGGATATTTTCGTTTACAAGACTTTAAGTCTATTCAAGATAAGCAAGGATATTATTTATCACGTCTTAAGTTACCAACTAAAATATATAGAAAAGAATTCGAAACAGTGGTATTTAAAACAAAACCCGCTCAATTAAGACCGGTATATATACAAATTCATTTGGAAGACATCATGAAACAATTACAACCTGGCCAAGTGTATGAATTACATGATGTATATGTAGGGAGTAAAGACAAACTGCCTACTCGCATTGTGGTTTATAGATGTACCGAGGAGCAAAAACAGAAACGCCTACGCGATCGAGCGATTCGCGAAAAGAAAAAAGGGATTACATATACAGAGCGTACGAAACTTTTACAAGGAATTACGGTATATATGACAAATATTCCTACGGAATGGGTACCAAAAGAGAAAATCTATGATTTATATTCACTACGCTGGCAAATTGAGCTGTTATTTAAAATATGGAAATCTTGGTTTCAAATTCATCGTTGCAAATCTATTAAACAAGAGCGGTTAGAATGTCATCTTTATGGTCAACTCATTAGTATCTTATTATGTTCTTCTACTATGTTTAAAATGAGAGAACTCCTGTTACGTAAGAAACAGAAAGAGCTAAGTGAATATAAAGCGATGTACATAATTAAGGATTATTTTTTACTGTTTCATCAAGCACTACACAAAAACACCCAAGAGCTATCAAAGGTTCTCCTTCGTCTGTTTAACCTCCTACAGCACAACGGACGAAAATCTCATCGATACGAGAAAAAGACAGTCTTTGATATTTCTTACGATTAGTCAATCCTTATTTTTAGATTTTTAATCAATTAAATATCGCAAAGCCTATATCATATATGTTAAATTTAATGCAAACTAAATACCCCTAATATGTATTCGTTTTTTTACTAGGGGGAATAAATATAGTATGATGAATGAGACTATGATTTCAGGCGGTTAACCGATAATCATAGTGTATATTATGTGTAATAAGGTAGAAGAGGAGCTTCAATAACTTATTTACACATGCGATTGACGCAACTTTATGACATTTGTTATAAGGTTGCGTTTTTAATTTATCATAATACTCAACAATGTGGTTCTGTCCGTAACGACGTAGCTTTATCATGTTCTGGATAATGAGAAAAAGAAGCTTACGCAGATGCTTATTTCCACGTTTATTGATCTTATCTTTGAAAAAAGTTTTGGGTGTTGTTTATGAGTATACCACTTCTAATCATAAAGTAGCATAGTAAAAAAATTGAAACCCGTCAGGGTTTATTTGATATGCCCACTTTTATAAAATCTATAAAAGATAATAAAAAACTATATGGAAAGACCGCATTTTGTATAAAAATATACCTTAAGTTGATGGATGTGTGGTGGTACCCCATCCCCATCAACTTAAGAAATTAATTGTTCCCCAAAACGAAAAAGTAAGCCGAATTCTCATAAATAACTGTAAAAAGGTAAAATTTTCTTTATGGGAATGTCTCAAAATATTAGGTTGATGGGCATGCGGCTGTATCCCTTTATTGTATATTTTGGAGTTACTTTACGTTTATTCAATAAGCAATTGAATTTGACAACTATACGATTCTGTATTAAAGAAATCATTATATAACTCCACTTCGATGAAACTTTTAACTTTTAAATTATGTTCTTTTGCATATTTAATTATTTTATTTCTACGTTCCTCCTCATTCTCTTTACTATAGGCTAACGTTACATACTGTCCCTTTGGGAATACTTTTATATTTTCTTCACCTTCTATATTAGAATCCCCTTGAAATCCACTGAATACATACCTTGGCTCTACATGCCACTCTGAATTAACGCTATATATGATTCCTCTTTCAAATGACATTTTTTTTTCCTTATCTTGAATGATTTTCTCTAAATCTGAATAGTAAAGTATCTCCTGCAAACTTTCCACTTCTTTACATGGAGCTACAATGACATAACGCTGTTCAAAGAATTGAATAGATATTTCATCATTATTTACTATATCCTTAGAAGTCTCTACTGTCATATTTAAGCTATCAATGGTTTTGATTATTTCTTGCATTTTCTTTATGTTTTCTTCTGCCTCATTTCTTTTTAATTGTAAAAATTGTAGTAGTTTCTCCGTATCACAGTCCTTAAAAATCTCTTGAAGTTCTACAATACTAGTCCGCAACTCTCTACCACCTTTTATAATATCTATATGAATAAATTGATCTATAGAATAATACCTATAACCTGTTTTTTTATCAATATATCTTGGAATGAGAATACCCATTTTGTGATAATATCTTAACGCTTTTATTGTAATGTCTTTCATTTTCGCAACTTCCCCAATAGAAAATAAGTTTTTCACCCTAATCACTTCCTTTATATTTTTTCTTAAATAATTGTTGACTCTCCTCTTAGGAGAGACCTTATGATCATCATAAGGCATTTACAAGAAAATATGAAATGAAAATTTACTTATATAAAAGGAAGTTTATAGACATGGATCAAGTAATATACAGAAGCCTAGTTAAAGAAGATTATGAAGCAGTTAAAACATTGATTGGTGAAGCATTTGGCTTCAATGAATTTATTAAGGATAAGAAATTTTTAGATTCAGCATTAAACATCTATCTACAAGGTTGTATTTTAGAAAGTTCATTTAGCAAAGTAGCAGAAAGAAACAATAAAGTTATTGGTGTTATTTTAGGCGATTCAAAAAAAGACAAAAATCGTTTAAAGAAAGCTCATAATACTTTAAGTATTGCCTACAGCATGCTTAAAGTACTCATGGCTAATAAGGAAAATAAAAAATTCATAAAAGAATTCTCAAAGGTTCAAGATGCATATAAAGAAATTATTAAAGGAAAAGAAGACGATTTTCAAGGGTGTATACAGTTATTTATTGTATCAAGGGAGTCTAGAGGTCTTGGGGTTGGAAAGGCTCTCATGAATCATTTGTATAAGTATATGAAAAGTATGAATGTGAATTCTTTATATCTATATACAGATAATAGATGTAACTATGGATTTTATGACAGTCAAAACTTTGAACGTATAAATGAAAAAGAAATTTATTTTGGTTCAATGGAAGATAAACTTAATGTATTTTTATACTGTTATGATTTTTAAATAATAGTAAAAAACTGTAGCACTTATTTGTGATACGGTTCTCTGTAACAGGACAGATGGTCAATTTTCCGATTTCATAGGTAATATATTATAAATGGAAGGATTTAACGTTTTATTATCCAGCTAGTTTTATATTGAATTAGATTACGGTAAAAAGTATAAATAAGTTAATAAAGAAAGAGGCTTATGTAAATATGGTTCACTACAACAATCAAGATAACTTACGAGTATTTACGTTAAGAGGAACGATTATAAGGGATATTTTCCCTCAAATTTTATTATATATATGTATCTCAACAGGTATTGTTATGATTAATCACCATTATGTAGAAATAGATATAAATCAAATTCCATGGGTTATTGTTGGCGGACCTTTAGGTTTACTATTAGTATTTCGGACCAATACTGCCTATGATAGATACTGGGAAGGGAGAAAGTTATTTGGCGCCATTGGCAGCTCTGCTAGGAATTTGGCAGTGAGTTTTTTAGGTCATTGGGATTCTAAAGGGAAAAATACAGATCAAGAGATGTTGAAGTTTATACATCTATTAATTGCTTTCCCAAAATTGGCTAAACAACATTTGAGGGATGAAAAAGATTTATCCGAAGTAAAAGATTTGTTTGAATTATGTTCTGATAAGGAAAAAAAGCTATTGATTGAGTCAAACTATTTACCGATTACTATTGTGTCTATGTTAAAAACTATCCTATCAAAAGGATTAAGATCTGGTGACCTTCACCCAAATATAATAATTAATATGGAGGCGGATTTGAATAATCTACTTACTGCTATTGGTGGATGTGACCGTATCAAAGCAACCCCTATTCCTTTTGCGTATTTCGCCCATATAAAAATTTTACTGATGATCTTTTGTGTGACTTTACCAATTGGTCTTGTTGATAGTCTCGAATGGTTTACAGTGTTTGCAACTACATTTATTAGTTTTGCATTTATAGGGATTGAAGCGATAGGAGTGGAAATCGAAGATCCATTCGGTCATGATCCAAATGATCTTCCGCTAGACGGGATTTGTATAGGAGTGGAAACTCATTTATTACACTTATACAATCAAAATAATTTATTAGAGTTGTCAGCTTTAAATTCTAATAAAAAAATCATCTAATTGCATACTTCATGAGACTTTTTAAATTATTTATTCCTATGTCACTAAAGACATTAATATTACGCATAAAACAGTTAAAGCAGAAGATGGGTATGGTATTCCAATCAGAATTTATACCAGTATTTCTAAACGAGAGAATGCGCCAATTTTATACTTTATTCATGGTGGAGGATTCGTGGCTGGATCACCAGATGTGATAGAAGAACTGGTGAAATTGATAGTAGAAAAAACAGATATACTAGCTATTTCTGTGGATTATCGATTAGCTCCAGAAAATCCTTTTTCAATTGGGCATACAGATTGTTACACCACTTTAAAGTGGATTTATGAGAATGCTGACACATTAGGTGGTGATAAAAATAATATCTTTGTGGCAGGTGATAGTGCAGGCGGAAACTTAACGCAATATTGTACAACCAGAGATATGGAAGATGGTGGGAAGTTCGTTAAGGGACAGTTACTTCTGTATCCTAGACTTAATATGTGTGACTATGAGGATGAATTTTATTCTTGGAGTCTAGACAAGTATGAAATTGCTCCTAAGTATAAAAAAGGATTAGAAAAAATGCTGAATATAATGCATTCAATGGTCGGGAATATGTCAGAAATACTTGGTACTCAAAAAACTAATTTTAAATATTTAAGTCCATATGTTGATGTATCCCCAGACTATCCAAGTACATTTATTACGGTCGGAGAACATGATTTTTTAACGATAGAATGTTTAGCGTATGCAGCTAAATTGACTAAAAAAGGAGTTGAAACTGAGACAGTCCTCTATCGTGGTTTAGGGCACGCTTACGGAGATAATGTAGGTGTCTATCCTCAAAGTGAGGATTTAGCAATTGAGATGGGGAATTTTATATTAAAACATAGTGAGAGGTAATGGGCTTGATGAAAAATAAAAACGTAATATTAATTTCAATTTTCGCTATTTTACTATTTATCTTTGCATTTACAGACCTACAGATATCCCATAGTTTATATCAACCAACTAATAAAATTGCTCTTTTTTTACAAGTTGTAGGAGAAATTCCAGCGATGCTTATTGCTTTATTTTCTAGTATGTATTTATTTAAAACTAGAAAGAATAAAGGTTCAAGAGGATATTATCTTGCTGGAATTGGCTATGGCGTAGTCATTCTTTTGTTCGCTTTTATAGCTTCATTTATGCTAGTACATAATTTAACCATCTCAAAATTCTTAATACCGATTTTTATGAGTGGTTTAATTGTAGCCTGTTATATGATTGCCAAATCATGGAGTAATTATGATGATGCAAGATTAAGGGATATTGCATTAATTGGATTATTAAGCGTAGTTATTGTGTTAATTACATTTAATCTAATGAAACTAGGGTGGGGTAGAGAACGTTATCGTCATATGGTTTCCATTGGATCTTTTGACGGATTTTCAAAATGGTTTATACCTCAAGGAAGTGCCCAAAGTGATGAATTTATGTCATTTCCTTCAGGGCATAGTGCTAATTCAGCATTGGTCATTTGGTTGAGTTTATTACCAGGATATTTCGCTTCATTAAAAAATAAAAAAATAGTTATTTGGATTTGCATTCTTATGTGGATGATATTAGTACCACTTAGTCGTATTGTAGTAGGGGCTCATTTTGCTTCAGATGTTACAATTGGATTTGCTATTTCATTAATTGTTTTTATGTCTCTGAAAAAAATTATGTGGAGCGATAAGAGAAAAATTAATGTATCAAGTATTCATAAACAGATAGGCAAATAATATTTATTGAATTTTACATTAGTAAATACTTCAATCAACATTATATTTTCCCCTATTCAGTTTAGAGATAATAGGGGTCACTATACATCGCTATCAAGCTAAGGAAATACAACTACCCCCAGAACGAGATTTTGTGCTAATTCGTAATAAAAAAGCTCATTTTTTCGTTTTGGGGTGGATTTGTTTTCTTAAGTTGATGGGCATGGGGCACCATATCAAAAAAAGAAAATTGTACGTTTAGACATAATTTAGACACATTTTATCCGGTTCCCTGTACGTTAAGGGATTAGTTTGTATATTTGAGGACATGTACTAGACAGATGTGAATTTAGGGGAATCCAATATTTTCTATTCAAATATGATAGAATAGAAATATATACAAAACGGAGGAAAAACAAATGAACTCAATCACAAAACAGTTTATTAATGATATCCGGCAAAGAAAGAACAATTATTTAGAAAATGTATTAATAGCAATACAACACCCTAAAAAAGAGCAATCTGAACAGGTCATTCAAAATATAGTAGAGAAGATGGATATGATGATTAGTTTAGTTACTACTTACATGAGGATTGAATCAGGATCTATGGAAGAATTAAAAGAACTTCAGGAAGAAATTATTCATGCTCAAGCATATATTCAAAAAAGAAAATTTGAAGAAACACAGAGATAAAACCCTGTGTTTTTATTTGATCGTCTATGACGCCAATCTGTTATAAATCAAATTAGATGTAATTTGATCATTGTTTTGGCATAATCCATACAATTTGTTGAATACGTACAATATACGGTACCGTATCTTCAATGAGCAAATGATCTGGTTTCACATCCTTTAACTTTCCTCTTACATTACCTCTTACAGTTTCAATAACCACAAGTTTACCAATTACTGATTGTAATGTCTGATATACGTAGGGGTTAGGTACACTTACCATATTTTGTTCACTAAAGTCATTTTCCTCCAAATAACTCATTCTATAAGACTCCTTTCTAACTTGCATTCTTTCTCCTAATATATGATATAAATCTTATAAATATGCTAGAAGGATAATTCATTATATGAACGAAAATAACATTTTAATAAGGTACGTTTTCTATTCCTAAATTACTAAAAAATTATTAATATAAGATTATTTTTTAGTAATTAATAGGTACTGATATAGGGATATTTTAAATGTACATTTAGGTTGTTCTTTTCAAGATATTTATCATTTTAAATACGCCCTTTATTAGAATACTGCTCATACTTTTTTTGAGATCCTTTAGTAATACGTGCGTTAAGTAAAATTGCTAACAACAAAAACACTCCATATTTTCCCCCTGTAGCTCCTATGATAATCACACTACTACAAACAAGTACAATTAATAGGAGAAACGAAACTAAATAAATACGGTTATAGTTCTTTGACATCTTCTCGTATTTTATGCGTTCTTTCCTTGCATCCATCTAAATTCCTCCTTTAAATTATCTATTTCACTATAAAATAAATATCGCTCTTAAAAAGAAAACAATCTATCGTTTCAAATAATTAGTTTGTTTTTTTATCAACTAATTTATATAAGATAAAAAGAAATACTACCAATATTAAGCTTTCCACCATGATAATCCCGACCCTCTCCTTCCTTTTAACCCCATCACATCCGATGAAATTTATGTATATCCTATTATTATCAGCAACAAACAAAAAGGATCTTCCCTTCGCGTAAAGGCTGATCCTTTTCTTCGTTCATTCAACTATTTTTAGCTATTCTTGATTAATTAGAATAACAGCTGGTCCATCTACACGAATTCCACCAACTTCGATTTTTTCATAAGGCTCAACTGTAATAGAAATGATCCCTTCTCGCTTCTTTAATTCATTACTTAATTCTTTTGTTAACATTTTTTTCATGTGTGCACTCCTTCTTACTGCTTAATTTACTGTTGTTATGTAAATGAAATTTAAAATGGTTTCCTGGTCAGGAAACCATTTTCTTGTAGTTGACCATATGGTGTTATCAATTCGTTTATCAATTTTACGTAAAGAAGATAAACAATTATTATTCACTTTTTCAGTAGATGTAAGAAATTCTTAAAGATAGAGATGAGATTGATTGTTTTTTCTTCTAGAAATAATGACTTAGATATATATACCTAAAACAATGAAAGCCCTACCCCTCTTTCATCCTTACGGCTCCTTGTCCGTGCCAGTGTGAATCAGGATTGCAAAAATCAAGTGACTATTTGATCGAGTTATTTGATGAAACTTCAAACGTTCGTAAAAAGAAATTTAAATAATAAAAATGGATTAGATTGTAGAAATAACAAAAGAGGTTAATGCTCTAAAAGTGAGTTGAAGAAGTTGAATGTCTTTGAAATGATTTACTTTTAATAATAATCATATTCCCAAAAAATTCAGGATATTTTTTGGGGATGTAATACATTATCTATAATGAACCTTAACAGAAACTTTTTAATTGATTTTCAGTGATCCCTTTAATTAATCCCAGTTCACTAATCAAAAATTCATGTGCGTTATCCAACATTTTTTTTTCGCTTGTATTAAGTGCTTTTTCTTTCTTCATACGCATTAGATCACGTACAACTTCAGCACCTTCTTGTATTTCACCCGTTTTTATTTTGTCCGTGTTTACTTTATATCTTTGTTTCCACGGGAGTAATCTATCTGATTCTCCATGCTGAAAAATGTGTATGATGTGTTTTAATGCAAGTATATCAGTAACTGGACGTATACTCGAACTCAATATTTTACCCGTAGGAATCAAGACTTGCATATTACTGATTGACATTTTTATGACATAATACTGTTGTTTTTCCCCTGAGAATTCTTTTTCTTCTATGGCTTCAATTATACCTGCTCCGTGCATTGGATAAACAATGTTATCGCCAATTTGAAACATATAATCCACCTCCATATATGGTAACCTTCTTAAGCTTAACATATATGTTATTTTTTATCAAATATTTAATAATATCATAAATTTACTTTTAGTGTCAATTGCTTTTTCTTTAAAAATTAAATTAAGTAAAACGGCCACAAAATAATAGGGAGCGTGCCAGATTTCCAATAAAGAGAAGGGGAATTTCCCCGCGTATATTCTGAAACCTCTACTAATTAACGTAGATCAGTTTTCCCTTGAAAACGACCAAATCGATCCCGTATTTTTTTCAATCTTGTGTGGTACTCCAAAATCTCAATTCTTGCTTTTTCAGCTAGAGGTGCAATTGGTCGTAAGTCTTTTAACCCCCCAATAATCCACTACTACATCAAGTACTTGATCAAAATATTGCAGCGGCCCATAGTTAGCTTCTTTTGCAATCACAGCCATTCTATTTTCAAAATCAGGCATGACAGCACCTGGCATTTTAAAATTCATAATCACATTGGCAATATGATAGCAATAATTAGGTTCCAATTCCAAATGTGTTCGAATGACGTCTCGATAAAATGCATAATGAAGAGTTTCATCTTTTGCAAGACGGCGTAATAATGTAGCAAGATCTGGATCATGCTTACTTGCAACCTTAGCTACATTATTGTAAAACACCATCGTTGCAAGTTCTTGTAGCGTCGTATACGTCATCGCTTCGATTGGTGTATGAAAATCAGGTTCAAATCCACCCTCAACGACTGACTTTCTTAATTCATGTAATCTTTTAGGGTTCACACTTCGAGTGTACTGACCCCTGTCAAGTAGACAGTAATTAAAACGCATAGTTAAGAAGCCTGAGTTCGATATTCGTATGGACTCAGGTTTTTTAATTTCTTTTGAAAACGATGATAGTTATAAAAATGAATATATTTATGTACGGCAAGTTTAACTTCTTCTACTGAACGAAATGAACTCAGATTAAAACATTCCGCTTTGAAATGACTGAAGAAATTCTCCATACAAGCATTGTCCCAACAATTCGCCTTTCTAGACATACTAACTTTCATCTTATGTTTTTTTAGGAAATCATTATATTGGCGTGAAGTATACTGGAAACCTTGATCACTATGTAAAAGAATCCCTTGTACGTCTCGTCGTTTTTTGGCCTTGTTTAGCGTATCAATAACTAACTGTATATCATGACGATGGCTAAGATGATAAGCCACAATTTCATTATTATAAAGGTCCTTTATGGCAGACAGATATAGCTTTTTCCCATTGAAAATAAGATACGTAATATCTGTTCCCCATTTTTCATTTGGTTGTACAGCTTTGAAATCTCGATTTAAGTAATTCTTTGAGACTACACATGCTTCTTTTGATACAAAATAAGGTCGTTTTTTTCTGATAATCGCTCGAAGCTTCATCCTATTCATTAGCCTTTGAACTCGCTTATGATTTACAATGAGCTCGTGTTTCATCCTTAACCACACAGTTATTCTTCGATATCCATAGATACCCTTCACTTGTTTATAACATTCCATAATTTTTTCTTTTATTTTTCCATCTTCTATCTCCTTCGGAGAAGGATTGCTTTGTCTTTTTAACCACTTGTAGTATCCGCTTCTAGATACTTCCGCAATTTTACATAGTAGCTGTATTGAACGCATACCTTTGGACATTTCTTGTATCACCTCATATTTTTTGTATGCCGGTACAGCTTTCATCCCTCCTTTTACATTCCCAATAGCTTTTTTAGCATTTCGTTCTCTGTTTCTAGGTATTTGATTCTTTCTGTAGG
The DNA here is from genome assembly GCF_000374965.1 of Bacillus sp. 95MFCvi2.1. NCBI lineage: Bacteria > Bacillati > Bacillota > Bacilli > Caryophanales > Bacillaceae > Bacillus > Bacillus sp. 95MFCvi2.1. The sequence continues at coordinate 22,416 of NZ_KB895729.1, forward strand.
ATCCTTTGGACAATTTCTAGGTCTCCCTTTTTTTCCTCCAGTAGCCTTTCCACGTTTTTCTTCTAAACCTTTGATTCCCTCGTCTTTGAAACGTTTTACCCATCTACGTACGTTTTTTCATCAATGCCTAATTCTTTTCCTATTTTGGTATGCCCCATGCCTTCTTTAAAATATAAATCTATCGCTTTTTTCTTAAATGTTTCATCATATGTTCTTTTAATTTTCCCCATAAAAAAATCCCCCTTATAATAGACAGGATATAAAGCTTTCTTTTTCTGTCTACTATAGGGGGATCATATCACTTATGATTCGGTTTTCTATCTATTTGCGCTAAGAGATTCTCCAAACTCAGATTGATGATGTCGCTTAGAATAAGTAAAATCACTGTTTTGTGCACCGAGGACTATGAAATGAACGAATTTAATATTTTTCGGCACCAACCATCCCAATAGAGTAAAGTCTATTGGGATAGATTGTTGAACCTGATGTAAAGGTATTTCACAGCGTCTCATGGGACTTGTTTCAAAATAGGAGAGAGAATTTAAGAAAGGTAGGTTATGTCTTTATTGTGCAAATTAAAGATTATGAAATAATGCATAATTATCAAAAAAATACATGAACCGAATATTAAATGTAGTAAAATATTACTTGTGGATATATTCTATAAAGCAGATTCGTTCTTAAAAGAGGAACACATCAATAAACTAACTTTATAGATGTGGCGTCACTCTACATCGATCTCAATTCTCTTGTATTTGTACACTAACAATCTGGTATAAATAATTGATTCTGTTTTATAGGATGTGTTTACACGTATAGGTGGGGAAAATACGGATATATTCATATTAAATTGAAATGGTTCAAGTCAGAGAAAGACACTCGAGAGGGTGTCTTTTCTTATTAGGAGTCACCATACATACCCTTTAATTTAAGAAATTTTAATACCCCTCAAGTACTAAAAAACGTTATCCTTTCTTAACAAGCTAGACTAGAAAGGATGACGTTTTTTTATGAATCTCTCGATTCATGGTGAACTACAACCATTTGCCGAAGAATTACAACGATATACCGTTTCAAAAGGTACCCCTTTTGGTATTACGCAAATTAATGCCAACATAGCATTCCAAAACATCAAAAATATATTTTAGGAACGTTATTAAAACATTAATACCTTTCGGTACATGCTTGCTTATCCTCAAAGAAATCATCCGTTTGTAAAGATACACCTTTTTAAACGCCCGTTCGCTTTTTAGGACGGTTCATTTGTAAAACTCACCAATTGTGACTTTGCGCATAAATAATATAAGGATTAAATACCTGATTATTTACAATATTTAGTATGAATAATATCAATTTACTATAATATGTAATTTATGTAAAATTGATATTAAGCTAAACTCTTCTTTAAATTCTTGCCCCTAACATGGATTTAAAGACCATGCTACTTTTAGCTACAAATGCGTAAAAAGAAAAAAGCCAAATCTATACAGAATTTGGCTTTTTTCTTTGGAGTTCATGTAAATAACAACTTGAACCCACTACTCTTTTTCAAATGTAATTGTATTTTAAACGTTTTGTTGTTAAATTTTTTAACTTATCAGGAAGTTCCGGGTGAATATTTGGAACAATCTTTAGCCTATGATCTTGCCCCCTAACTACTTGTATATAATAGAAAGTAAAACTAAGTTCATGACTTTTTATAATTTGTAAAATTAATCAATGGAACTTACTTGTAAATATTCATCACAGAAATAAATACCAATAATGTCGTTTAAAAATTATATCTCTCTTTTTAAATAAAAAACTAAATAAATTTATAATAAATAATCGTTGCATCTAATTCACCATTCGGAGAAATTGCATACCCCGGTATTTTGCCGGATTCTTGATAGTCTAACGACTTGTACAATCTATTGGAAGGATCTCCTTCTCTAGTATCTAATACTAAAAGAGACCTGCTTTCTTGTTTTGCTCTTTCTTCTGCTTTTTGCATAAGTGAACGTCCAATACCGTTACGTCTAAAGTTTGGATGAGTCATTAACTTACAAATTTCAGCTCTGTGGATTCCATTTGGCTTTGTAATTAAATGCAATTGAACACTGCCTGCCACTTTATTGTTTATTTTGGCAATAAACAATATCACCTCTGGTGCTAAGACAGTTTGCCAATACTTTGTCGATTCTTCTTGTTCCAGTGGAGGTAAAAAACCTATTGACGCTCCATCATCTACTACGGTTTTCAAAAGTTCAGAAAGCTCTTCAATATCTTTATCAAGTAGTTTAATCTCTTTTATTTCTAGATTTTGCATTACTTCTCCCCCTTTTTCCTAATTGTACCATTTGAAAGGAGTGATATGTTGTGTAATATTTGTTGCATATCATATTCATGATCGGTTAACATAACGTCTCATTATCAGTAGTCAACGATGCATAATTTTTTCGTTCTGGGGGTAATTAAAAATCTTAGCTTGATGGCGATGTGGTGGTACCCCATCGCTATCAAGCTAAGGTAATATCAAGTCAATTCCAAAAGGAATTTTTCACTTTTTATAGGGGACCAGTATAAACTATTTAAAAATTTGCATACAAAATAAACCCTAACGGGTTTCATTTTTTTTAATTAAGCCGCTTGATTATCCGACATGGTACAATTATAAACGACACCTAATATATCAAAGACTGTTTTTTTCTCGTATCGATGCGATTTTCGTCCGTTGTGCTGTAGGAGGTTAAACAGACGAAGAAAAATCTTTGATAGTTCCTGGGTGTCTTTTTGTATGGTTTGGAACAGAAGAAAAAAATAGTCTTTAATCATATATATAGCTTTATATTCACTTAGCTCTTGTTTCCTCTTCATGAGAAGTAACTTCCGCATTTGAAACATAATAGAGGAACAGAGTAGAATGGCAATTAGTTGCCCATACAAATGGCATTCCAATCGCTCTCGTTTTATCTTTTTACAGTGATGAATGTGAAAGAATGATTTCCACGTTTTAAATAAAATTTCGATTTGCCAACATAAAGAATACCAATCATGTACTTGTCCCATTGGGACAATATCTGTAGGGGTGTTTGTCATATATACATTGATACCACTGAGCCGTTTACTACGAGGAGAATACTTCATTCCTTTCTTTTTTTCTCTTACAGTTTGATCTTGTAATCGTTTTTGTTGTTGTTCTTTTGTTAGTCGATGAACAATCACACGAGTTGGGATTTTTTTGATAAATACGTGTATTCGATTTGATACGAGAGATATAGTAAGCCTTTTTATCGTGTATATGTTGTAGATCTTTCAAATGAAAATAACCTAAGTCTCGAATACATAAATCATTCGCTGTCACTGTCGGAACACATAAAGAACCGTAGGTTCGATCATGTTGTTTACCTGGACCTGTATGAATATGTAGGAACTGCCCACTTAATAGATCATATTCAAGTTGAATCTTTACCCCTGCTGTATGACTGCATCCTCCGGCACCTGGATAAATGAATGAAAAGAGATCTGGGAGTTGAAATGCAGTTGAATCTAAAATCCGAATACGCTTGAAAATAGAAGTATATGGAGAAGAGATCGGCATAGATGAGGCTAATTTTTGATTTAGTAGTTCAGCTAATATGTGTTGTAAAAATTGGACAGCCGCGTTATTAAATCGTTGATTCAGCCCCTCGGGACTGATGAGCACTTCTGTTGATGCCTCTAAACAGCTAGATAACTGAGTTAAAGAAGTTGTAGCGATATTTTGACTCATCCATACACATAAAGCGACTAAATCTTTTGCTTGGTACTTACTGGTTCTTTGTACAAAACCAACATCTCTAGCAATGTCTCGTAAGATATTTGGAGATAAGAACCTTTGAACTTCTTGAGCAAATAGTTGTAATTCATCAGATACAGAAATAGACATACAAAAAAGCCATCCTTTCCTATAATTCTAGAAACAGGATAGCGGTTTTTTATTTTTTTAGAAAATGTTTTGTTTCTTTATTGACAATAATCAGAAAAAACAGTTATGTTTATGTCAATAAAAACTGACTAGTCAGATGAAAGGAACATGTTAAATGACACAAAAAGATATATTAATTCTAAATGAGTATGAACAATTAAAATCATTAAGTGATTCTTTAAGAGTTCAAATCCTTTCTTTTTTGATTGAAGAACCTCGTTCAGGGCAACAGTTGTCACAAATTATTGGTTTGTCTCGTTCGAAAATTCACTATCACTTACGTGATCTAGAAAAAAATGGTTTAGTCCAAATAGTAGAGGAAAATAAAAAAAGAAATATGACTCAAAAACTATATCAAGCGGTTGCTAAAAGTTTTATCCCCTCTAATAACTTATTACCTTTTCATTCGGAATATGGAGAGAGTCGTAGGTTATTAACCATTGCAACCTTAGAGAGAGCAAAGAGTCGTGCTTTATCAGCTCCTGAAAATGCTTTTTTAACACAGTCTGAAAAGCCAGAAGAATGGGCTAGAATATCAAGTCAAATAGAAATTCGCACAACAAAAAAGCGATTTGAAGAATGGGTTGCTAAGTATCATGATCTTTTAAAAGAACTCCATGATATTGATGAAATTGAGAATAGTGACGCGGAATGGTTTTATTTAGCCACAGTCGGATTCCAAGTAGATGAGCCTCATTTTAAGGAAGGGGATAAAGATGAGTGAACCTGTTTTACAAAAAACTGCAGTCACGACAAAAGTAAAATCTTTATTCAAACAAAAATCTTTTATATTACTTTGGATTAGTACCATCTTCTCTGGGTTGAGTTTCAGTATGTTTTATTTTGCTGAAGCATGGTACGTTGTTCAGGAGTTAAATTTAGAAGCTTCCTTAGGGATTATTTATATTATTGGAGCAATTCCTCGGATCTTATTTATGTTGTTAGGCGGCGTGTTAGCTGATAGACTAAGTCAATCGAAAATAATGTTTTTTTCAGACTTAACAAAAGCCATATTAATTGGAGGATTAGTTTTATTGTTATTATTTACAGGTGAGATACATCTCTGGACATTAATTATTTTTGCGTTATTTTTTGGTGTTTTGGATGCGTTTTTCTGGCCTGCATCTAGTTCTATTACTCCCGTTATTGTTCCAAAAAAATTTCTAACAAGAGCGAATTCAATTATTCAGACTACAAGTCAATCTACTTCAATTTTGGGTCCAATGATAAGTGGATTTATAATTGTTGGATTTGATTATACAGGGATTTTTAGTTTGATTACAATCCTGCTGATTTTAGGTAGTTGCTTTATATTTTTTATTAAAGTTAATAAACAAGTTGTTAATACTCAAGAAAATAAGCATCATTTGCTTATAAGTTTAAAAGAGGGAATTAGCTATGTTAGGAAGGCACCAATATTAATGGCTTTTATTTTAAAAACATTATTTTTGAATCTTTTTTTCGTAGGTCCATTAACTATAGGATTACCGATTTTTGTTAAAAATATATTGGAAGGAGAAACAATAGACTATAGTTTTATAATGTCGTTTTTAGCTATCGGGATGGTATTAGGCTCTATTATCCTTGGTATTATAAATCTCAAAAGAAAGAGAGGAATTCTTAGCCTAACATCACAAATGTTTGTAGGACTTTGTTTCTTGATATTACGTTTTAGTAATGAATTATGGCAAAGTGTTGTTATTGTTGTTTTTTTGGGGATATCAATGACAATTTCTAATATATGTGCTGTTTCTGTTGTGCAAAATGAAGCTGAATCAGAAATGATTGGGAGAGTAATGAGTATTCAAACAGTCTCTTCCATGGGATTAACACCCATTTCCTATGGATTGACTTCATTAAGTCTTTCACTTGAGATAAATATAAAATTTATTATTATGGTTGGTGCCTTATCTTTAATAGCATTTACCTTATATATATACTTTAAAATTCCAGCATTACGAACTGTCGATTAAATCATTAATTATAAAATATCTTTAGGAAATGAATACACTACTGAATATCTAAATCAATAGGGTGTAATTGACTATAGAGATACGAAATTTTCGTTTGGGGGTATTTGCTTTTCTTAGGTTGATAGCGATGTGGCGGGACCCCACATCCATAGTAAACACCTCCTAATAAAAAAATCCCATAGGTGTTTTGCAAATCCTTTAATGATCCATCGACTACAATCGTACATATTTTGCCGACGCTTGTCGTTTGCATAGACGCAAGAATAAAAAATCAAATAAAAAAGATAGAGATACAAATATCTCTATCTTTTATCAGTGGGGATGGAAGTTTCACTTTATTCTTTTTATCTTTAACTTCATTATATTTACCGTGAATTCAAGTTTATCAACAATCCCTTTTTCAAAAGTTTTATAAAAAGCATTATTTGATATTGCAATAAAGAACAACATAAGAAAAAACACTTTTATATTCCCATCTACCGAAGTACCTTTAACTCCCCATTCCTCCAGTGTTTTCCCTCCTATATTTACTATAGAAAACGCCCCAGAAATATATGTAGCAAAAAAATGTACCTGATAAAACCTTTTTAAAAATGTATTTGAATCATGTCTCCAAGTATAGATAAAGTGTAAAATGAATGAAAATATAGCTGACAATATACTAGATACTATTAACATACAAATAAATATTTCTACTGAATCTGGCTCTATAAACCTAGTAATAAATGAATCTGCAAAAGTAATAATATCCATTCCGAATATTACTGCAAAAAAATACAAAATCAAATAATAGAAATAAACAAACATATTACTCATCTCCTGAAAAATAATGAATTTTAAATTGCTCTTAGAAGTCAGCTGAGATACGTGTAAAA
>NZ_KB895730.1:0-28827 GCF_000374965.1 Bacillus sp. 95MFCvi2.1
GCATAATCGTTGTGTGAGCCATGGATAAGCCTCGTTCCTCCATCATTTCCACCAGGTTACGGAAGCTCAAATTGTACCGTAGGTACCATCTTACTGTTAATAAGATTAGTTCCGGCTGATAATGCTTCCATTTGAACAAATTTTCCTTTTCCATATCGATCACACACCTTTTTCTAGAGTAATACTATCAGTATGTCCAAGGTTAGGAGATTACTTGCATGTATCTTGAATTTCTTGCACCGGAACCATGGTATCTGTTTTTTGCACTTGTCCAATTTCATATAGTAGTATATAGGATAAAATAGATACTGTCGGCATTGTTGCAGCTTGTTCTAATGAAAGATTATCAGGAATCTTAAAAACTAATTGTTCATTTGCAACTACATATTCTGCGTATGATCCGTTTTTTGGAAAAGATATTACCCGTTCTCCTTTTGAAAATTTCGAATTAGGAGAAACTTCTTCTATTATTCCTGCGACATCCAATCCAAGGGTTAAAGGAAAATTCCCTTTCCCTTTATTGCCTAACCGTGTTTTTATATCAGCATAATTCACACTCGCATATGATACTTTTATTAAAACCTCATTTTCACCTATTTTAGGCATTTCAATATCTGTATATGATAGTACATCCGCTCCACCAAATTTATTTTGGATTACAGCCCTCATTTTTTAATCCCCCTTTAAACATTTCCTTTATATTTTATCATATTGTTATAAAGATTAAGAAAATTATTATTATGGGGTTAATTAAAAACTTTAGCTTGATGGTGATGGAGCCTCACCATCAAAACGCGAATTGCGTACGCTAAGGAACTTTTCAGTTTTTTACAGGTACACATATTTCGCAATAAGGATTGTTAATCATATCGCCAGTATATCTTTCCAAAATGGGTTTGTTATCAATTTGATATCCTTTACTTTGTAGAGATGGAAAAATATCAGCATATGCTTTTTGAATATCTTCTGCTGTATGTTTGACTTCGTAAATAAGATATTTTCCGCCCGAAAGTTCACTTTCGCAAATTGAATCATCTATTTGATAATCCTTTGAAATCACAATACAAGCATCAAATCTACAGTTTTCAGGAAGTGTTGTCTCAGGGTTATCTTGTGGAATTGCAAGTAGGACTGCTGATTTAAGAAGATTTTTCTCTTTAGCCCATTTTTTTAACTTCTCCATTACTTCAATATTTGCAGGACCATATGGACCAACTCGTCGCACATAAGCAATGCGATAGTTTGGAAGTGTTTCGACTTTAAATTTCATAGATTCTTTCTTCCCTTCTTCATTTATATTTATTTGTTACATTTCGAATGTAGCATGCTTTAAAAATATATACATTTTATTTTTTAAAATTTTTTAAAGTAATAATTTTCTTTTTAAAGGGAAATTTAGTGGAACAATCCAATCTAAAAAGGTCGAATCCTTAGCGTATAGGAATTCGACTTTTTTAGGTTAAACTTCGCTTAGCGTACGAAATTCGCGTTTTGATGGCGATACCCCATCGCTATCAAGCTAAGACTGCATTAGGAAATTTTCAGGGGAGTTTGTTTACTTTTTATAGGGGTAGTGAATTTTCTTAAATTGATGGGCATGGAGTCCTGCCACATGCCCATCAGCTTAAAATTTTGAAGTACCCCCAAATAAATTCCTATAAACAACTATAGAGAAATAAAATTTTCGTTTTTGGGATAATGATTTATCTTAGGTTGATGGCGATACAGTAGGACCCCTAATAAGAAGAAACCATCTTTTTTGTCATCATACTTTACTGATCTTATTTTTAAATACTTTGACTTACTGTTAAACAACTTTTTTATTTTTTGATAGTATCATCAAGGATTATTTGTCATTTCACTATCCGCGATTTTTAATTAATTTCGCTCTAAATATTTTTTCACTTTCGATAAAAATTAAGATAACCATTTATAGAATTATTAATTCTAATTTAACTCAAAAAAGGACATCAATATAAAATCTGGTTGCCGTAGAAATGCCCATTTTTTTCAATTCGGGTGTGGCAGCCAGCACAATAGATCCTTTTCTATTTACATCCCCAACGACAGCTAATTTTACTTTTAATGGATCTAATCCCCTCATGACACACGCACAACTGGCGAAAAATGAACAAAGGTCTATGCAGAAAATCATTCGACTCATGCATTTTGAGTAATCAAACATCGTTTTACCCTCCAGAAACAGAACGTTCGTTCTTATTATAAACCTTATTTTTCGGTTTATACAATCTTTTTGTAAATAATTTTTTAATATCATTATGATACGTGAAATTATATATAGTTCTTCAAAATTCGACCACTGAATAATTTAATATCTCTAAACTTATTAAACTCATTTTCATTTCTTTCTAAATTAAGAAAAGCTCAAGCCCTTGTGCACCAATGGGTTTGAGATTTTTATTTTATAGGAATACTCGTTGCAACAAGTTGCCATTAGGCTAGTGTATCAGCAACTTGTAGCTATTACTATGAATGCTAGATTCCACAAAATTATTACAAGTTTTTTCCCTTTATTATTTTGTTTATTATATGCGTTTAAGGTTTAAAACATGTTAATTAATTGACATGTTTTAAACCTTGAACTTTAGGACAAGCTAGTAGTAAAAAAACTTAAATTAATTGAGGTGAATATAATGGATTGGTTTGATATTGGCAAACCCAGAAGTAAGTTTGGTAAATTCCTAGATAAGCACCATTTAACTCAACAAGATATCGCTAAAGAGAGTGGTGTTAGTAGAGGAACCATTAGTAGATTGTGTAAAGGAAGTGCTTTTCATCCATCTTTAAAAAACAGTAACAAAATTATTAGGGCTTTAAAGAAGCTAACTAATAAAAATGTAGATCATCAAGATTTTTGGTTCTAATTAGAAAATATCATTCATCACAAAAGTTCTCATAAACACATTTTGTTTTACAGCATATTGCTCTAATTTAGATTGCCGATAGTCTGACAGTGTAAAAAAGATAATCACTGGAACAATAGCATTCTGTCTTTTATAGATATTTGTAATATGGCCATATAACTGTATTTTGTGTTCGTTTGCTTTCATATGTTGCATGCGATCTATTTCAACAAAGTGAGGGACTTTATCTTCAAAATAGGTTGCATCAGGAATGATTTGATATCGTTGACCACCGGTTGAAAATTCTATCGTTTGTTCTGTTTTCCATTCGGGAAATCCTAGCCACATCCAGGCTTCGTTTCTCATTAAAATGTGCTGTAATTGACTATTTTTCTTTACTATCCTTGTGATTCCTAATAAGTCACGTCCTTTTTTATTTAAATAATATACATGTTCACGAGCTATTTTTGTGATGTGACAATATGAAGTCAGATCCTTTAATACACGATTTGCATTTCGAATACTACCTAGACAGTGAATGGCTTGCAATTGTCTCCTGGTTGCAAAATCTAACTTACTCAAAGTGGATAAAATCTCGATTTGTCTCGCTTTCTGTTTGAGTGTTTGATGCCTCATTTTGTTTCACCACCTTGTATTGCTTCAGTAATTCCCACATGTCCATATCCTTTAAATAAGGTACCTGAATTTCTTCTGTGCGATCAGTCTTAAATAATGCTCTTCCTGGAAGGGAAGGCAGATCCTCAAGACCTGGTTCATCCAAAGCAACTTGTGAAGCAACCGCTGTTGGTAATCGAAAACCTAGCTTTGCATCAGCATTTTGTTTGATTTGCCTTGGCAATGTGTCAGAGGTTGGATATTGAGTACAAAATATAAGCCGGAATCCTAAACCACCTCCGATTCTTGCGATTTCAGATAACATCTCCTGGCACATAAATAATAAATCCCGTTGTTTTTTAGGTAAACCTTGTGTCGGACAAAGATTCGCTCCTTCATCTACTATGATGAAGCAACGCTTTCTAATTGATGTGTCTATAACATTGGTAAAATAGGACTTTTTCATCATCTCAATCTGTTTTACCATCTTTTCACGTACTCTCACCAACATCTCTAACGCCTGTTCCGGGTTTTCAGCTACTTCTACTACTTGGGATAACTCTTTGTAAGGACTAAATTCTAGCCCTTCCTTCAGATCGATAATAAAAAAATTTACGTGTTGAGATTGTTGCAAAATTAAACTAGTCATCACATTTTTTAAGAATACTGTCTTTCCAAAACGAGTCATTCCACTTACACACATATGCGGTGTTTTCTCGAAATCATGATACACGTGTTTATCTAATGCTTTCCCCATCATAACTTTCCATGTGTGCTCTTTTAACAGCTCCTTAGACCAATTCCACATTTCAGGTATTCGTTGCTTAAATACTCGAATATGAAGCTCTCTTTGATGAAACGATATTTTAACAGGTTTATATAGTCCTTCTTCTAATACTTCAGCTAACTTTTTGATAAGTTGACTAGGTACGCCGAGCGGTAACTTGTAAACATAATTCATACTTATGTCATCTTCTATTTCTTTTATAAAAATAGGGTATTGTAATTCACCTTTATGTTGAACACATATCTTTGCAATTTCAAAAAACGTTGCAATTTTTTTCTTATCACTCATTCCTTTACTTTGATAAAAGTAAGCTACTGTTATAAAGGTTGCTGGAATTAATATAAGTGATAACATTTCCTCCAAACCTCCTTAAGGTAGTTGAGCCTGTATGGATGCTTAGAAAAAAACACTTAAGATGCGCTATTATAATTATTTTCGACTACCAGATAAAATACTAACGTAGAAACACATCTAGTATATCCATTAGCACGTACCAAACACTCCCAATTAATAAGCATTTTAGCCCCGCACGTAGCAACCAATCTGGAAGGTAAAGACCTTTCTTTTTTAGTAACTTAATCCCCAAAACTGAAGCACCAGTAATGGCATAAACTACCCCTAGCTCTCCAATGATCGTCACTTTAGTCCCATCCCTTCGGTTTAATAGATAAGTTCCCTTTACGATCCCTGTATAGTTGGTAATCATCTAATAACTCATTCCAACTTACAGCATGTTCATCACCATATAGATCTTCTTCAATTTTTTGACTTAAATAATAATATCCTCGGTACTGTCGGTCTAAATAAACTTCATGTCGTTGCATATGCTCTTGTATAGCACATATGTTTCCTTCACTTTTAGTACTTTTATACATTTGATTCAATGTTCGAGAGGAATAAAGATACGGTGTACTATACAACATTTGATATTGATTCATATGTCTCACCATCCATATAAAATTCTAAGTACACTAATACATATGAGTGCTATCCATATTATTGAATTTGTACAAAAAATATAATATCTACTCACAAAGGACAGTTATGTATATACGAAGAATGTATGTTGCAACAGGGAAAAAGAGGAAAGAGGTGACGTTGCTTGTTAAAGTCAAAAAATTCATCATTCCGTTATTAATATTTACCTTGTTGGCTATATTCGTTATCGAAAAAAGAAGAGTTATTTTTCAAGAAGAGAACCCCATACCATTAGCCATAGGAATGTCAAAAATGATTTTTCAAGGGAAAGAAATAGTTGAAATAGAACAAAACGAAGATCGATATTCAGATGTTTCTCTTTATTTAGTAAAACGTGGGAAAATGGAGCCCTTCATAAAGATGCTGGAGAAGGATGGTTGGAAATTCGTTGAGCAATTAGAATATCAAAATGCTTTAATTTTTGAAAAGGGGAATCAGACTCAAAGTATTTCTTATAGATACTATACAAGATATTACACGATACTCGACTCTTATTAAGATGAGGTGTACAGTCTTCAAACGGAGAAGACTATGCTATAATATGAAAAGATAATTGTGAAGTTAGGGTGGAGGCTATCACTCCTTCTTTCTATTTTGGAAAGGGAGGGGGTGAAAAGCCATGGAAGTACTTCTTGAATTTCTAAAAGAAATTATAAAGGGGATTGTTCGTGAAACGATTGCACACCTCTTTAAGAAAAACATTTTAGAACACAAGAAATCCACCCTATCATCTCGCCGTCGGAAGCGTAAAAAGGGTGGATTTCGTAAGAAAAAATAAGTTATGATAGCCACCACCTTGACGGTAGCAGTTATCCAAAGAGGAGCACATGTTGGTAGCATGTTGCTCTCTTTTTTATTGTATGGCTTTATTGACTGAAGTATACCTTAGTTTGTATCTACATTATAGCATGTACAATGAGATTTGCAATTTCCAAGTTATTTAGCATTACCAGTATTTTTTTAAATCACTATTCTTATTTAGGTAGTCTACATAGACATACTTTTAACTTTTTCAAAAAATTCTTTTAAGCGCACAAATCCCTCTTCATCTCCACGTGTTGAAAAAACCTCTCGTTCTTCGTGAGAAACAACGATAACTGGAATTGTTTTAAAAAGAGCAAATGGTTGTCTTGTTTCTTTAATTTTATTAATTTGATGGTAAGGTATTTGTAATGAAATAGGAAGCTTACCGAATAATTCACTATAAAATAACAGCTGTCGTTCCGTATAAGCTAAAATGCCTCTCACAGGAGTGGGATTCCCATTTGGTACTCCTACTAAGCCAGACATACCATTTTGCATTTCATAATAAGTTGTAATCGTGCCTTGTATATTCTCATTTGTAGACATTCTTTCTTGAAATTCTTGCATTGCATGTTCTTTTAAACTCATATCAACATCTCCTTAAATTAAGACTTATTTTTCATGTTTTACTAGAAAAGAAGTACTAAATACTAATAAAAAAGCTAGCATGGCCAAGAAAGGAATTGTTATAAATTTCAAAAATACAAAATCAATTGCTGAGCAGTTTTCATATAAATAACTAAAGGAGCTCTTAATATTTTTTCATTTGTTTAATATATCGGTATTAGGATTCAGTTGACATATTCCTGAAAAATAAACGCCCTATATTCATAAAGAACTTATAAAATATTATAACATATGAATTTAATAATGTTTTATTCGTTTTTTTCTCTGTTTTTTTATACTGAACATCATAATTTACTTATCACTATGTTCAGTTGAATTTTAAATCAATTTTTTAAGGAATGAGGTTTCTATCGAAAAACGATATATTTAATTTTATTGGGAATAGACTTCTTTTGATTCTAAAGTTGTCCTTTTGTAAGTATATTTTCGTAAGTAATAAAATCTTATATAAATATAAATCTTATATATATTAAAAATATAAAGATAAAACTTATATAGGGCTAGTAAATATGAGTCTACCTCTACTGTAACAAGGGATTTGAGCATACCATAGCACAAAAAAATCATAAATAGCAGAATCTAACAACACAAAATTAGCTATTAGTACGGTATAAAACCTACAAATAATCATAAATAATATCATGTATTTCTACATAAAAAATGAAACAAATTGATGCATTGTTAAATATATTTATTCAAGTAATAAATTTTCAATTTATCCACCGTATGTCCACAATTTCTTACTATTTACTCACAAAACATTCACAATATAGGTTAACTAATCAACATAATTAGAATTTGTCACATAACTCACATAAATATTGATGATTTTTGATAGGTGAAGTACTAAAACCCCTTTATTTCAATAATAATTACATAATATTATTCACATTAGATTTTATTTATCTACATACCCACGAAATTTAATGTTTTTCTTATGATTTTTTGTAGGTATTTGAATGTATTTTAGATAAAAATAATGTGCTTATTTAAACATAGATGTGGAAAATTAGTTAATTGCAGTACAGTTTTGTATAGGAATGTATAAAAAAAGACTCTATTATGAATAGAATCGAGTAAAGGTGTCTATAAGGAGAAATCAGTGTAGGGTTTTTAAATAATGGAACCAACACGAATAGCCCTCTATTTATATTTTTTTCAAAAATAGAGAGCGGAGTATCGTTAATTTGTTTCTATTACCTCAAGTACTTGTTCAGCTGTCGTTACTTGAATACCAGCGCGTACTAATTGTTCAAATGCACGAATAAACGTAATCAAATTGAACTCATTCGGCACTTCAATAACGCGAAGTGTTTCTTTAGGTAATCTATCTATCTTTTCAATGAACAATTCGCGAACATCACTCGGAATAAAGCGATCTTTATGTCCTCTTGTTTTTAGAAGTTCACGTATTTCTATTTCTAAAGCTATATAAGCATTTAGATTTGCACCTTGTTCATAGGCGTATTTTCTAAACAATGTTTCTTCTTGATATTTTAAATAGTTACGGTGATACGATTCCTCTGTAACTGGTACAGCGAATTTGGATTTTAGTAACTCATATGTTTTACGGAACAACTTTTTGATGTTTCGAAGAGAGTACATAGAGAAATGCAATCCAAAATCAAATACAGCTTGTTCCTTTTGTTCTTTTGAAACATGTTGTGTAATAAGAGGGTAAATGCCTTCTTTTGCCGCTGTATCAAGAATTTGATATTGTGATGTTTGATTTAATATTTTTTTCAGCGTATACACTAACTTACTTGGATATTCTTCATTACGATCTATCATGTCACGTAAGCTGCGAATGACACTTCGAATTTGTCGATGACAAGTATACTTAAGTACATGAATAAATTTATTCATGTCTTGTGCAAATTCACCGATATTCAGTTCTTGTAGCACAGATTCAATAAAACGAGCTTTCCGTGCATACGTAACCTTTGGAGGAAATGGATCACGATACTGTATTTCCCCAGCTTCTTTTGTACATAAGAAATCTGTATGTAAGGATAGATATAAAGTCGTATATCTTTTTTTATTTTTACTTCCTTTTTGCAACTTGCAAATTTTGAATAGGGGAGTCCCTGTACATGGCAATGCAGTTGTTAATTCTGTCATAACCGCACGGATTTGATGTGGGTATTTCTTATGTAAAAAGCGGTACATTCCGCCAAAATGAGTTGTATTTCCTCTTTCATCCTGTTTATCTAAGGAACGTTTAAGCGTCGTTTCGCTGTGCTGTTGCATAGCAATGTCCAGGAATAGCTTTTTGGCCGCAACTGACATCTCAAAAAAAGCCTTAGTAAAAACGACCGGGCTAATATACACATAGGAATTTACCTTTTCAGTTTCTTCATTCATAAAATGAGTTAACTTAATGGTATAGCGACCATCTAATTCATTTTCTATTGTAATAATGTTATGTAAACTTAATTTCTTTAATGCAATATAGAATTGAGAATGTTGTATATAAGCAAATTCCTCTTTATATTGCTTGTAATCTTCCCACATCATATGTACTGTTACATTTGGAATGATCCCATTCGTGTAACATTTCTTGTGTAGATATAAGAAGACTTCTAAATCTGCATTTGTAATGCCATATAATTTATGTTTTCGTCCCATTGTTTCTGAAATAGCAGATAGTGTACGACGTGAAAAAGATGGTTTCGCCTGGGCCACAAAGCCATCTACATCAGCAATGCGTTCTTCATATGTCATATGATCCAGAATATCCTCAAGGTATGTATCTTTATAGCTGTAGTATTTTTCTTCAAAAGCTTCAACAAGTTTCTGCCAAGACTTCAATGTTACTAGAACTGCATTTGTATCTTGTCCATTTAGACTACGTTGATTACGAATAATAAATGATTGTCCCATCTTTTTCACCTCCTACATATAAATCCAGAAATATATGCCAAAACACTATAAAATATACCAATTATGATTATAGCAAATTGAAAAATGATGAAAGGTGCCCCTTTAAGAGAGAAAATGAAAAGATGAAATGCGCGTTAATCCCTTGTATATCAAGGGATTTGAAGGTTTATCGATTTTTTTTTATGGACATCATACCGCTACAGATTTTCATCTTTCTAGAACATCGATAAATCATTAGAAAGAATCTCATAAACATTGATATAACAATGTTTATGAGGTTCTTTTATAAATACGAAAGGGACATCATATAGCTGTAAGTTTTCATGTTTTCAGATATAAAATTATTTATAGAATAGCCTTTAAACGTTGGTATTAAAGCGTTTGAACTCAAAATTCCAAATTTTATAAGGGACATCATATAGCTAAATCCTTTTCATCTTTTTATAAAAAAAGGGACATCATACCGCTACAGGTTTTCATGTTATATAAATAGCCGAAAATACGAACAAAAGGCAGTGAATGTATGATGTCAAAGGGTTTATAGAACATTCGCGTCATTCAAAAGGGACATCATATAGCTATGAGTTTTCATGTTTTTAGATATGAAATTATTCATAGAATAGTCTTTAAGCGTTGATATTAAAGGATTCAATCTCGAAATTTTAAATAGTAAAAGGGACATCATATAACTAAGACCTTTTCATCTTTGTATGAAAGAAGGACATCATACCGCTACAGATTTTCATATTATATAAATAGTTGAAAATGCGAACAAAAGGTAGTGAATGTATAATATCAAAGGAGTTATAGAACATTTTCATTATTCAAAAGGGACATCATATAGCTCGAAATTTTCATGTTCCATATTGGAATTACAAAAGAACCCCTTTTATATCAAGCTTTAGCCCTCTTTTTTAACATTTTTGTGCAGTTAAATGGGCAATGATATAGCTACAGATTTTCACGTTTATGAAAAACAAGACTAATAGAAGAAGGACCTATGAAAAAAGTTAGGATATTACATTAGCCTTGGAATTAAGTTGTATTTGGATTTTACAAATTAAATTGGTCTTGTATAATCATTTACAGGGATAGGTATGAATACTAAGACCCTGTAAAGGTGTAACGTAGAAAATTTAAAATAGAATATTCTAATTACCTTTCTTGTTATTTAGAAAGGGACATCATATAGCTAAGTATTTTCACGTTTAGATAACATTTATTAAATTTATGTAAGGAGCAAAATATATATGGAAGACGTTCTACAATTGTTTAGAGATGCATTATCAATAACAGAACCACTTTATAAACAGAACGAGCAATTGTGGCATAAATGGAATTCTTACTATGTAGACGTTGAAGCAGATAATAGTAAAATTGTAACTTCAGAATACCTTTCTCCATCATTCTCAATGCTTGTACAGTGGGTGAAGCAGCAACAAGGAAAGGGCATTTCAGCTTTAGATATATTCAAAAATATAGATGCTTACAAAGTAAAAATTCATGAGACAATAGATGTCTTTATAGCCCAAGAGTTTCGTAATGAAGAAACAGTTAATACAATAACACATACACCAGTGATTGAACCTAATGCGAATATAGCGCATGAAAATTATTTAGAAGTAAATAATTCCGCCGTTTATTATAAGTTAAGAGATGGGATAGCAAAGAATCAATTTGAGGAAGATGAAAATACAAAATTAAAATCATATCCCATTGAAGCGAAAGATAGTAATGGAGTAGCACAGCTTTCATCTCATAAAGACGAAGATTTAAGGTTAACAAATATTGAAGAGGCCGCAAGATGGAACACATTAGTAGATGGTGTAATGAGTAATATGGATGATTTAACAGCGGACGTATTAGATACCATCACAATTCAATGGCTAAATGAAGCAAATTCACCTGATGAATTTATTGATTTTTCATATGAACAAGTTTTAGAAATGTGCAGTATTTCAAAAGCAAAAGCAAATGGTGTTGAATATTATAGAGTGGAAGATAAGATTAAGGTAGCTAAACGTATAGCAGCTCTAGCAAGTATTTTTATATACTTAAACGATGAGAATGAAGTAGTTGTACTAAATGATCGCGCTGAAACAGGTAAACATTATGAGGTGAAGCGTGAAGTCATTAAACGGTTATTTGTATTAGATTCTGTAGTGCTTTGGAGGGATAAAAATACAAATGAATACATGGGTATAGAATCGTGCCGAATTAAACCGGGCAGTTTCTTATCCAGTTATCTATATGGATCTAATAGCACTACAGCACTATTATCAAAAAAGGCCCTTGAATATAATAGCTATAGACACAAATATCATAAAAGATTAATTCGTTATTTGACATGGCAGTGGAGAATTCGTCAAATGTTTTCTAACTTAAAAAGGCCATATTCTATAGGGGGAGATAAAGGGTTATTAGCAGTAATGGGCATTAACCAAAAGCAAAAGCCTAACCGTATTCGTGATCAATTAGAAAATGTTTTAAGTGATTTAGAAAAAGAAGGTGTAATTTCTCATTGGGGATATGATAAGGAGTTAGATGAGGATCAATTGACGAAGAAGAATTGGTTTAAAAAATATTATTCACAGTTAGGAATAGTAATACTACCACCTAATGAATTAATTCGTTCAATGGAAAACTTAGCAAAGAAGAAGGATACTGATGTAATTCATTCAACGGAAAGCCTAGTAAAGAAGCAGACTATTGATGTAATTCATAGGGATAATCAGCCAGTAAAAACTGAAGAAAGGCCCTTAGATATAAATAGAAATGAACAGTTAATTCGGGATAAAATAGAATTTATGCATCGGAGAAAGAACATAACTATGCGGGAGCTCTCAGCAGAGATAGGCATATCACAGCCCACTCTTTCAAGATTCTATAATAAAAAAACAAAGCGTCTCTCTGGAACTGCGAGAGACAAATTAAATCAATGGTATAAAAGACAAATGATCATCGATAAAATGTAAATTTAAGCTAAAAATTAGTATTAAAAAGAGTCCTAGAAATAGGACTCTTTTTAATGTAGTTATTGAATTTTCCGGTTTTAAAACGAAATATAGAAATATCCCTTTTTAGAAATAGGGATATTTCTATATTCTAAGTCTTTGTTAATAATTTGAATTTCTTTTCCTCCTGTAGATTCACTTGTTTTTGCTCATTATTAGGTAAAGAAACAGGAGTATCTTCGCTATTTTTGATAACAAAAGTAGGGATATATAGAAATATCTACTTATAGAAATAGGGATATTTCTATAAGTTGTATAGAAGATTATAGCAGTGATATGTGGTACATGTAATAGAGTTATAGAATTAACGGATAATGCCTAAACCATTGATGTCAAAAGAGATTAATTACAATGAAAATGAAACTAAAGAATATTCCTGATTTTGAATAGATCCAAAGAATGGCGCTACTAGCTCAAAAACAATGGGGTGTTACTACTAATTAGTGGCGTAGTGTTATTGTAGCTAAGTACAAGGAAAATATTAAACAGTTAGCTGTAGAGATAAAACGATTGATGAAGGTGTTAAGTGACAAAAAAGTTGTTTAATTTACAATAAAGTCATTTAATTCTTATTGGACTAACAGGCAGGTTAGTTGAAGAGTGTTAGTTAACTTGTGTTCAACAATTGGGCCATTTAACAGCATAACTTTTTCAGGTAAACAAATTAAAAACGTTAATGTGAAATGTAGTTACTGAACAACCTAAAATTTTTCAGATAGTATGAAGTTTGTGAAAAAGGGTACTTGAAATTATTAGTATAATAATAAAAAATCATTAATGGAGGAAGTCTATGAAATTTGTACTTATATTTGGTCCGCAAGCAGTTGGTAAAATGACAGTAGGGCAAGAGTTAGCTAAAGTAACTGGATTGAAACTATTTCATAATCATATGACCATTGAATTACTTGAGCCCTTATTCAGCTTTAGCCCGGAAATGTGGAGGTTGTCAACTTTATTTAGAAAAGAAATATTCAAGGCAGTGGCTGAGAGTGAACTGGAAGGTTTGATCTTTACATATGTGTGGGCTTTTGATCAACAAGAGGATTGGGACTTCGTAGACCAGACATGTGAAATCTTTGAATCCCAGGGTGCTACTATATATTTTGTGGAATTAGAAGCTGATATGGACGAGAGGCTGGAACGAAATAAAAGTCCGCATCGACTTGAGCATAAACCTACCAAAAGAAACGTTGATTGGTCGGAGAATGAACTAAGGGAGTCAATGGAAAAATACAGATTGAACTCCCATAAAGGTGAAATTAAAAATGAGAACTACATAAAAATTAATAATACAAATTTGAGTGCTGCAGAAGTAGCTGAAATAGTGTCAACAAGGTTTGAATTATAAAATCACGTGAATGATCTTCAATTATCGGGCGCTTTAATGGAGGAAATATCATAGAAATGATCAAACTTTTTTATAAAAATCTCATACTTAGTTAAAAAGAGTAACTCCATTTTGATCAATCTTTTTTTCAAAATGGAGTTTTTGTTGTTGCTGTTAAATAAAGATTTGTGACTTCACTTTTATCAAACTTTATTCCAAAGCAACACAATCTTTATTCTAAAGCTACAATTAAAGGCTTTGTTAAATAGTATTGTTGTTTTTCAGGTATAAAATATAGGAACGTCCGATTTGGACGTTCCCGTTCTTATTCCATTAAAGCCCCCTATAATGAAATAACTGTAAAGCTAATGAAACTTTTTAAAAGCTGCGTTTCCCTGCCCAAGCTCCTTGCATTTTACTTAGGAATACAATTTGCCCAATATGATATGCGTCGTGCAATGCTAAACTCTTCAGTTCAAGCACTAATGATCTTTCTCCAGGGATCTGTCTATACAAATCTTCTTGTTCTGATTTTGCTAGTATTTTTTCAAGTTCACGATGAACATAAAAGTACTCTTGTTTTGTTTCCTTCCAATTTTGAAACGTCTCAGTTGGTAATCGAAATGTAGATTTATTATCTTCTGCCTGTGGCTCATTCGCTGTTTCACCAAGAAATCGCACCAGAAGTCTCTTTTTATAGAAAAGTAAATGACAAACTAATTCCCAAATGGAATTCATTGCCCCCTCAACTGGTTTCCAAATTGCCTGTTCAAAAGTAATATCCTCTAGCACTTTTTCAAGTGGTGGAAACCAGTCTTCTTCATCTAAGCAGCTTGCCCATTGTTGTAACAATAGTGTCTTTACATCCATTTTCTATTCCCTCCAATTCAATCCCTTTAATAGATAATCCCTTTGGTCAAAATCCATTTGCGGCGTGTTGTAGATAGCTATTAAACTGGTCCTTTAACGGAGAAATAAGCGTCTTATTATTAGGAAAATTCCGATAACTTTAGTTTATCATAAGTTGTGTTAACTGAGAAAGAACAACTGTCTAAAAACATTTTGGTTATCGTAAAGTTATCTTTTATATGTTTGATGGTGTCTAAGAATTGGAACCAGCTCAAATAATGGTCTAGATATTTAGTCGCTACACTATTAAAACGCTTCATCCAGCTCTTTAAACGGCTGTGATAACTATTTACATTCTGGATGTGATAAATCCCTTTAAATCGCTCCCTACCATTTGCTTTCAAGCGATGATGCTCAATTCCTTTTTCTTTGGCATAAGTCATAAACACCCACCAAGCATCCGTACACAGAACATTTTGTATTGATAGTTTGGAACCTAACGCTTCGTCCAAACTCTTTGTTATAATACGCCCTTTTCCTATTGTTTTGGAAAACGTTCTCTTTTGGCGGTCTCTGGCTACAAGAACGCATACTTGGTCCCTACTTATTCCTCTAAACTTTGAATTACCACCGCGTAACCTTGGTTTTCGACTTTGGATATTCCGTTTTCCTTTCTCGGAATAGAGGAAATAGGTTTCATCCATTTCTACTATGCCTTCGAAAAGTTCAAAATCCATCTGTTTCAATGCAAAATCAAGTGGTGTAGTTATTTCATTAAAGGGCGCTTTTCTGAAATAAGGAGAGCGTCTTTCTTCATGAAAAGGGCCAGTTTGTGGAATAAGATTAGCAGGGTAGTTAAAAAGCAGGAAGTTTACTTAAAAATGTAGAATCTCGATAGAGTTATAAGGATTTTTTTGAATCTTTAACTATTTAGGGGGGAGATTACTTTGAAACGAATTGACTTGCTTTTAAACGTACTAGATTCAACATTCGATAAAGAGAGTTGGTATGCACCGTTTAAACATGCTATAGAAGGACTTACAGCCGAACAGGCTATCTGGAAACCATCTGAAGAGGCAACTAATACCATTTGGGAAAACGTTAATCATCTCATTTATTATAAAGAGAGACTTGCTGCAAACTTGGAAGGCCGTGAATGGACACATAATCTCGACGGTGATGAAACCTTTTATCTTACCAATCAATCTAATGATGATAAGGAATGGAAGAAAGTCGTTGAACGTTCTGAAAATGCTCAACGTAATTTAAGACAGGCATTGAGTGCAATTTCCGAAAAAGAGCTTGAGCAAAATTCACTTGAGGAGAAATTACAGGACATCATGCTTCATGATGCTTATCATACAGGCCAAATTATTCAATTAAGGAAAATGCAGGGGTCATGGCCATCAAATAGTTGAATGAATCTTCTAGTTATTTCATTAAAGGGCATGATTGTGGAGCAAACACAGATAGAAAATGATTAAACTTTTTTATAAAAAATTATTCACTAGCAACAAACAACCTAAGCATTTTGATCAAACTTTATTACAAACCAACAGTATCTTCGCTATTTTTGATAAAAAAAGTAGGGATATATAGAAATAGGGATATTTATATGGTGCGGGAAAAGAACACAGCGATGATATGTGGTACATGTAATAGAATTAACGGATAATGCCTAAACCATCGATGTCAAAAGAGATTGACTACAATGAAAATGAAACTAAAAGGATACTCCTGATCTTGAAGAGATAAAAAGAATAGCGCTACTAGCACAAAAATAATGGGATGTTACTACTGATTAGTGGCGTAGTGTTATTGTAGCCAAGTACAAGGAAAATATTAAACAGTTAGCTTTAGAGACAAAACGATTGATTAAAGTGTTAAGTGACAAAAAAGCTGTTTAATTTACAATAAAGTCGTTTGAAAAATAATAAAGTTGTTTAATTCTTATTGGACTAACAGCCAGGTTAGTTGAAGAGTGTTAGTTAACTTGTGTTCAACAATTGGGCCGGATTTTTGAGAATCCCTCTCAAAGAGAGTTAGTTATGGTAAAATATTGCGAGTGAAATCAGGTTCTTAACGATTTTATCAAGTATCAGGCAAAATAATTCAGAAACGAAGAAGGGACAGTACTAACATGGAAAACGTATCAAATGTAGATAAATTGGTAGCAATAAAATCTTTACAATCGACAATCAGTAAACTCGAAAATGCCTTGTCACAGATGACTCAGAAAGGCACAAATACTACCTTAGTAAAGAAACGACTCAAAGCTGTTTGCATCGGCTTAGCAATGCTAGAAAACGTTTGGAATCAAAGGCCCCATCATTACACCCAGGAAGAATTAGCAGAAGCTCGCAATGTTCTTACTGGTTTGCTTCCATCAATTGAGAACATTTATGATAAGTCAAAGGCTGGTAGTCCCCAAAGAACGCTTTTAGAAAGGAGAATAAAAGCGTTGAAACTAGCTATCCAAGTGATTGACAATTTTCCTAATAAATAACTTATCTAACTAAATAGAGTAACGAGTGCTTTAGTTCCATAAGAATTAAACAACTTTAAAGAGCTTTACGACAAAAAAATGTAGCAAGGTTCTTATATTTTTATATCGAAATTAAATAACTTTATTATCACCTTACATAAGGAATATCATGAGGAAGCTGCAGCGGCAAAAGAGAAGAAAAAGTCGAGGTGGAAGTTCTGGTGACGGTATTTTTTTAAACTACGAAAATATAGAAATATCCCTATTTCTTAATAGGGATATTTCTATATTTCTAGATCTCTGTTAATAATTTAAATTTCTTTTTCTGTTCAGGAGTTAATTGATTTTCTACATAATGATGTATAAGTAAATCAATTATTTCATGAGCATATTTTTTATTAGTGAGTTTCATTAGTGCTCCAAGCTCTTCCTTAGATTGACTAGAAATTTTAATACTGCCCTGTTGGTTTTTAAATTTCTTTTTCTCCGGTGTTACAACTGAATCCTCGTTTGGGATATAAGGATCTGTTGGATTAAAATTGCTCTTTTTTCTGACTAATAATCCAGGAGTTTTTGCCATGTTATACACCAACCTTCAAACTTTCAAAAATATTGATACGAGACAATAATTCATCACTAATCTTTTCGTATAGTTCTATTACATTTAAATCATGTCTATCATTTTCAGTAATACCGTTTACATCAAACCTTTTAATACGTTCCATCTGTGGAACGATATTTTTAAATAAGTTTTCTTCACCAAAAATTTCACGAGCATTTTCCATAATGTATTCATCCACTTTACCATTATTTTTTAATAGCACTGGAAGAATACCTACAACTTCAATATCAAGATCATATTGCTCTTTTAATTTTATTAGTTGGTTAATGTAGTTTTCTGCACCTGTAAGAGAACGTTCTTGTGTTTGTAGAGTTATAAGAACATAATCAGAAGCTACAACTGCATTTTTTGTGACTTCAATTGACATAGGTGGAACATCGATAAATATGTAATCGTATTTATGTTTTATTTTCTCAAGTAATCCCTTAAAGTAGAAATCTTCTTCTGCTTCCGAAGAACAAGATTTATATAGAAATTTTGCGAAATCTTGAAAATCAACATAAGAAGGAATTAAATATAAATTTTCCATTATTTCAATTTCTAATCCATCTAAATTCCCATCTTGAATTCCTTTCATTAATGTTTTATTTAAAGTTACCTTTTCATCAGGATTAAGGATAGATTTTGTTAACATTAGAGATTTTGTTGCATTACTCTGCGGATCAAGGTCAACGAGTAAAGTTCGTTTTCCCTTTTTTGCGAATTCATAAGAGTTTAATACAGCATTAGTGGTTTTACCAACGCCCCCTTTGTAATTCCCAACAGTAATTGTAATAGCCATTTATACCACTCCATTTATTATTTGAAAAACCCACATATATCCCTATTTCTATATTTTAGTAAAAGAATTATAGAAATAGGGATATTTCCCTATGTTATATAGAAGATTATAGCAGTGATATGTGGTACATGCAATAGAATCTGTCATTTATACCACTCCATTTATTATTTGAAAAAGTCTTTATATCCCTTTATTTCATGCCAATCAAGTTAAAAGAAGCAAATATCCCAAAATAAGAGAATTGACAACTCCAGGTGAACTGTACAAATTTTTTTGTTTGGGGTGTTATAAAAAAGAAACAACCTTTCCTATAGTCGATGTTGTATGGGCTTAACTTGAAGGTAAGGACCTATTTCAATATTTTTGATAGCAAAGGTAGGAGTGTATAGAAATATCTACTTATAGAAATAGGGATATTTCTATATTATAAAGAAGGTAATACGGAAATATTTGGTACGCACAAAAGAAACAACTATTTGTACTACTCAGCTATTTTTTCAAAAGATCCTCCAATATCGCTATTTTTACATTGTAAAGAAGGTTGTAGCGTTGATATTTGGAACATGTAAAAGAAACAACCATTTATACCACTCCAGTTACTTTTCAAAAACTCCCCTATATCCCATTTCTGTATGTTTAATAATAAAAAGTAGGGATATATAGAAATATCTAATTATGGAAATAGGGATATTTCTATATTATAAAGAAGGTTATAACAATGATATGTGGTACATGCAATAGGAGCATAGAATTAATGGATAATACCTAAAGCATTGATTTCAAAAGGGACTAGTTGTCTTTCATTCTATAATTAACAACGATCATTAATAGTGTAGAGTTGAAATAAAGTTTAATTGTTTATAAGACAGTTTAACCATTTATGTTGGAGGATTAGGCGCTTGCACACTTATTAATCGAAAGGCCTTACAAGCTGGAGTTAAAATTTCTCCCCAATTAAAAATCTTTCTTTTTGGGGAGAAGATAGGCACTTTTGTATTAGAGCAGGTGCTTTAGGATTTGATTATAAATCAGATGGTGTTCTCTAAAAGATTTTGATTCCCCCTCCTTTGTACGAAGGTTAGCCAAAATATCGATTAAACATTAGGATACTATCTCTCTTTTTTTCTATTTCTATATTTATGATAACTAAAGCAAGGATATATAGAAATAGGGATACCTCCCTATTGTGAAGAAGGTAAAGTAGATATATGTGTTATATGTAATAGAATCTTTCACTAATCCTACTCCAGTTATGTTTAGAAAGTCCCCCCTATATTTCTATTTCAATATTCGTGATAAAAAATAGGGATATAGGGAAATATCTAATTATAGAAATAGAGATATTTCTATATTGAAAAGAAGATTATAGCAGTGATAGAGGTGTTACATGTAATAGAATTATAGAAATAACGGACAATATCTAAACCATTGATTTCAAAAGAGAGTATTTATTTTTCATTCTATAATTAACAACTAGTATTAATAGTGTGAATTTGAAATAAAAGACCTTAGGATTATACCTAAAGGTCTTCTTTACTAATTAGAAATCAATCTCTTCGTTATCTTCTTCAGAAATACCACCAAGTACTTCCTTAGCATCAACAATTTTACCTTCTTGGAGTACAGGCTCTTCCATTTTTAAATCTTCTTGTTTCTGTATGGGAACAAATCCATTAGTAAGTAGAAGATCCAATTTATTTTCAATTGTATCTAAAAGATTTAATCTCTGTTCTACATGATCTAATTTCCGCAGTAGTTGCTCATAACGTTTTTCATTTTGTACCAGTTCAACAACAAATGCTGTTAATTGTCTACTATTAGCTTTTTCATTAAGAATTCCATATACATCTTCAGGCATATTATCAGCATGTAATGCCATTTTTCTATTTTTAGCCATTATCAGCACGTCCCTTTATTTTAGGCTAACTGTCCCTTCATTTCATCAATTACTTTTAATTCTAATGCAGTTAGATTAATTGTCCGTGAAGTTGGAGCAAATACTTCTTTGTCGCTATTTTGAATAATATCGTTCAAGAAGAAGTGATTGTTTTTAGCAGCCATTTCAGACATATGATTCAATAAAGCTAGACGGATGTATGGTTCTAAAACGGGTGCTTCGCCTCCAATATAAATGAATTTCAACACTGTATTCGTACTAGATGGGATGAATACATCAAGAATTTTAGCAACTAAAATTCTTGCATATTCTTTCAGTGCCTCTACAATTTCATTTGTAAAATCATATTCTTCACCAGTATTTTCATTCGATAGTACGTACTTTTGTACTTTATAATTATTGACTATAAATTTCTCTAATGTTCTTAGATCCTTAAAGTATTGAATCAATTTTTCTTTTCTAAAGCGTTCTAGATATCCTAAGAATGGCTCAATATCGATAACTTGGAAAGAATCTCTGTGCTTAGGTGTAGTAAGTCCTTTACCTAATCGCACAGCATCTGTAGAGCCGCCACCAATGTCAGTTAAAACTACTTCATAGTCATCGAATCTCTCAGATTCATATCGCTTTTCAATACTAATTACATTTGTATTCTGATCTTTTGAAACCATTTTATATTTTAAAGAATGTCTAGCAACTTCTGATTCATTTCTACATTTGGCTGAATTGACTCTAATAGTTAGTTCTTTCTCCATTCCTGGTGTTAACACTTTAACTTTATGTTCACCAATAAATCTTTCTTCCATTTTTTTATGAGCAATGCTAAATTTCTCTTCACGTTTTAAAAGCCAAATTGGAAGCATCATACTCATGTGTTCAATTTCAACTTCATTATCTTCTTGCTCAGCGTTAAGCGCATGATAATATGCAATTGCTCCTAAAAAGCTTACGTATGGGATAGGACTATTAATTTTATCGTGCATCTTATTTACATGTGAGTTTGCCAACTGATTATCTTCAGCTAATTGCCCAACTAAATAGAAAGACTCTTCACCTTCGATTTCAGTGGAAATTAGTAATCTATCTAGTAAATCTTCTGGTCTAGAAATACGATCAACAAGTAAATCCTCAGCTTGTTTCTTTGAAATTTTAACTACATTCGTTGCAAGTTCAATATAATAACCATCGACCATGAAATTATTAAAACTATTTCCGAAATCCGCTACTTTTCTTCCAATTTTCATTTATAATTCCTCCTTTATACATTAAGTACGACTTAAGTGATACTTTTAATTATACTTTAGCACATTTAATCAAAAATAAGAATACTTTAAATAATAAGTACGACTTGAATCGTACTTATTATTTAATTAACCTATATACTTAAAAAATTCAAAATAAACAAGGAAATACCTTCTTTCAAACGAATAAGACACATAATAGTTAGACGCCGACATGTCGGACATAAAAGATGATGAATAACAGTAAAACAACAACATGACTGGCATAAAAGATGATGAATAACAGTAAAACAACAACATGACCGACATAAATGATAATCAATAACAATGTAATGACAACATGACCGACATGGATGATAATCAATAACAATGCAATGACAACATGTCGGACATCGATAACAACAAATAACGATGAGGGGAGGACGATGGAATGGATAGGGAAGAGCCTTATAGGAAAACATATTCCCTTGCAGATATAGCAAGAATGCTTGGGAAGCCACGGACAACCCTTCAGGCCTGGCGGGATCAATTCAAACCATATTTACCAACTGTCGCTGGGACGAAGGGGCGAACACTGAGATATGAACAGGAAGCATTAGAGTTGTTTAAATTAATTGCTAATATGAAAGATGCACAAGAGCCACCAGAAATAATAGAACAGATGTTAAAACAAAACGTAGATTATATTGTAGTAGAAGAGAGCGATGAAGACGACGAAATAACGAAGCCAATTATTCAAACGATGTATGAAAGTATGAAAGAGGTTTCTATATATTTTCAAGAACAAAAAGCCATGAACATGGAGCTTTTACAGCGCATAGATCATTTAGAACAAACTAATCATATGTTATTGAATAAGATTGATGAACAACAAAAGAATATTGATGGGAAAATAAATAACAGAGATCAGCAGCTATTAGAAGTGATTCGTGAAATACAAGAAACTAAGAAGTTAGTTGCCTCTAGTCAACAAGAAAAATCATGGTTCGCTAAATTATTTAAAAAATAACTTAAATAATACGTAAAAAGTAGGGAAGCTTGTATAGTTTTACAAGTTTCCCTACTTTTTTATAAATTTGATATTGTGGATTTGAAATAAAGTCGCCACGTTTTGAAAAAAGTTAAGATGGAGTCGAAAATAGAATAACTTTAGGCAACCCCATGAAGGTGTGCAGTGACAATAAAGTTATTTAAAAGGATGGTGTGAAATTTCAATTAACACCATCTCTTATTTATATGTTGTATTATAAAAATATGAAATTAATGATTCTGTCTATTAGTATAATGTATAATATCGTTATATAAAAATTCAGCTAAGTCTTCATTACTAAATTGGTTTATATAATTTTTGAATCGATTATCAAATTTATACGTATTTGCAATACATATCAACATTTCAGAGTCACATACAATAGATTGTTCAAGATAACTTTTCCATTCTACAATTAATTTCTGTACCTCATCAGAAGAAGGGGATTGATTAATACAGGATGCAATTTTTCTAAATACTTTTTCCATGTTTAGTTCAAATTCAGAAAATAGGTTCGCTTTTTTACTAGGAGAGAGTTTTTTCAGTTTCGCCTCAAATTCTTTGTATTTTTCAGTTTCTCCATAGATGAATTTCGCTTCATGAGCATATTGTTCTTGTAACGGTGAAATGGATGAATTATTAAAAATATTTAACGAATTGCCCGAAAGAATTCTCCTTCCTCAAGCGTGTGGAGGGCAATAGCCCAACGGTAGGTGGGAGATGAATTTCGGTTTGGCGTAGCCAAAAAGCACGTAACTGTGCTTTTTATTTTCTCTATGGTATAATCAGTCTTATAAAACAAAAAGGTTGGTATATAAGTGAAATTAGATAGTAATAATCATTCAGTGTTCTTGTTGTATTATCATCTTGTATTGGTCGTGAAATACAGAAGAAATGTATTTGATGATGATATGTCATACTATGCAAAAGACATGTTTGTAAGACTTTCTGAGAATTACAATATAACGTTAGTCGAGTGGAATCATGATGTTGACCACGTACATATATTGTTCAAGGCACATCCTAATACAGAAATGACAAAGTTCATTAATGCTTATAAGAGTGCGAGTTCTCGATTAATAAAGAAAGAATTTCCACAAGTGAAAAAGAAACTTTGGAAAGAAATGTTTTGGGCAAGAAGTTTTTGTTTACTAACTACTGGTGGTGCACCAGTAGACTTGGTGAAGAAGTATATCGGAAATCAAGGGGAGAAGTGAGGTGAAATGATATGACAAAGCATAATAAAGCATATAAATTTCGTTTGTACCCAACAGAAGAACAAGCACATCTTATGCGTAAAACCTTTGGTTGTGTGCGCTT
Organism: Bacillus sp. 95MFCvi2.1; assembly: GCF_000374965.1. NCBI lineage: Bacteria > Bacillati > Bacillota > Bacilli > Caryophanales > Bacillaceae > Bacillus > Bacillus sp. 95MFCvi2.1. The sequence continues at coordinate 24,125 of NZ_KB895730.1, forward strand.
CGTATATAACAGAATGTTGGCTGAACGTAAAGAAGTGTATGAGAAATACAAAGGTGATAAGGAACAACTAAAGAAACAAAAGCTTCCAACTCCAGCAAAATACAAAGAAGAGTTTGAATGGTTGAAAGAAGTTGATTCATTAGCTCTGGCAAATGCTCAATTAAACTTGCAAACTGCCTATAAGAATTTCTTTAGTGGTCAAAATGACTTCCCAACATTCAAAAGTAAAAAAGACAGAAAGTCTTATACAACGAATGTAGTAAACGGAAATATTATGTTGTTAAATGGTCATATCAAATTACCAAAACTGAAAATGGTACGTATCAAACAACATAGAGAAATACCACAAGACCATATTATCAAGTCGTGTACAATCTCCATGACACCTACTGGTAAATACTATGTGTCCATCTTGACTGAATACGAAAAAGAGATTGTACAAAAAGAAGTAGAAACAGTTGTTGGATTAGACTTTGCGATGGATGGATTATACGTTAGTTCTGAGGATGAGAGAGCCAATTATCCTAAGTTCTACCGTAAAATGTTAAATCAATTAGCAAAGGCACAACGAGTATTATCAAGACGTACTAAAGGTTCTGAGCGTTGGAATAAACAACGTTTTCGTGTAGCTAAGTTACATGAAAAAGTAGCTAACCAACGTAAGAATTTCCTTCATCATAAGTCTAAAAAGTTAGCTACTAATTTTGATGTTGTAGCTGTTGAAGACCTAAACATGAAAGGAATGTCGCAAGCACTTAATTTTGGAAAAAGTGTCGCTGACAATGGTTGGCGTATGTTCACTTCTTTTTTAGCTTATAAACTACACGAACAAGGCAAACAACTTGTGAAAATAGACAAATGGTTTCCTTCCACAAAAACATGTAGCAATTGTGGAAGTGTGAAAGATATGCCATTGTCTGAACGAGTATATTCTTGTATATGTGGTGTAAATCTCGATAGAGATTATAACTCAGCCATCAATATCAAAAATGAAGCAATACGCCTAGTAGCATTAGCATAAATAGCAACAAAATAACCTTTGGAACAAGGGAGTTAGCTCGGCTGTTTTAGGACTAATTCGTTAGCTATCAAAAGTAACGACTAACCGAGAAGCCCCCACTTCAAGTAAGCTCGTAAGGGCTACTAAGTGGCGGGTAGTTCACCAATAAAGTTTGGTTATGCTTCTTTAATAATTGTTGCTGTTCTTCTCTCGTAAGTTTCAAAATATCCGCAATTTCCTTTAGAGAAAAGTCCATTTTCTTAAAAAACAAAATCGTTTGGAGTTTTGCTAAACTGTTCCTATCATAAATTCGATAACCATTTTCTTTTAAGTAAATTGGCTTTAATAAATTTATTTTATCATAATATTGTAAGGTCCTTTTTGTTATGCCTGTAATTTGGACAATATCTTTAACCGTTAATAATTGTTTCTTCATCCCAAAATCCTTTTATTTCATCTAATATTAGATTAGCAGGAGTTATTGTGGCTTCAAAGATATTTTTACCTGTTTTTTCTAAATAGTATTTAATTAAATAGTACCCACAGGCATAACCAGCAGCATAAGACATATTGACTGGCATATAGTTTTGAAGTTTTGCTAATTCATCACCATAAAGATACGGTGCAATTTTATCAAAGCCTGTTAATTGTAATTGTTCCTTGAGAACAGGTTTAATATGTCTATTAAGCATTTCCATAGTTGTTTTCGATACCCAAGGACCGAGTAGATCTTCTCCAAAAATAGAAGTAGCAAAGTTCTCTGCTAACCCTTCACTAACAATTAATTCACCTAAAGTAACAGTATAATCCCACTGAATAAATTGATATCGAACATTATGATTACATTCATGTGCTAAAGCAGCTTTCATTCGAGGTATTGTGTATTCATTTGGGACAAGTGTACACATAATATAGCCAGGGATACCTCCATCACCACTATATCCTTCATTTAACATTAACGAAGGGCTATTGGGATCCCCTAATAGAATCGTGAATAAGTAATCGGATACACGTAGGTTCACATCATGCTCTTTAAATAAATGAAGGCTTTTCCTAACAGCTTCTGTACACTCAGACCAAAAAGAATCAGATGAAATCAAGTCTAATTCTCGTGTAATCTCATTTGTAATCTGAGTAGGAGAAATGCTCATTATATTATTCAATGTAATAACATCAAAACTATTTGGCTCCTCAGCTTTAAAAGGAACATGTTGAATTTTCCATTTCCTCATAAACGGAGCCAACATCTCTTGTCTGTATAACTCAACCTTTTCCTCTTTTGGAGCTTGTGAAATTTTTCGATATATTTTATCTGAGCGTAATGATTTTATATTCATTTCTTTCACCCCTTATTTAATATAGTTAAAATTATGCACTATGACGTAGCGTTATAGTCAAGGGGGTTAACTAAAAATATAGTAGGAGGATGGGATTAGGTGTTTTTTGAAATATTAATAGGACCCCTTCATTTGTAAGTACCTTAGCTTAGTTTGGATGTTGAACGTACTTAAAAATACCTTCAAAGCCGAATGGTGAACAACTTTATTGTAATTAATCTGTGGGCTAATCAGACTATATAATGAATGGTTGCAAAGTGACGTTAGGTGAATATAAACACGGGGATGTAATTGGTATGCGAGTGATTGTACCAGCACAAGATAATAGAAATGAATATCAAATTTTCGTCACAAATAGTAGGTTATCAAAAAAAGGGCTAGAAAAAGGATCTGGTACGGATGGTAGATGCATCTACCATTACAGAAAAACATGCCACATTTAACGACGAGCTGGTAGATAGTCACTTTGCCATCATCCCGACAACAAAACCATATGACGGGACCAATAGAAAACCATTAGAAATTCAATTATATGACCTTATTGTGAAACGATTTATTGGAAACTTTATGCCTCCGGCTGTTTATTTGGTACGTGAGGCACAGTTTATAGATCAAGAGGAAAACATATATAGTACAAAAGAGAAGGTTCTTCAAGAGAAGGGATTTTTAAGCGTATTTCATGAGGACATGGAAGAAGGTTCTGTGGAAAGCTTTCAAATCCCTATTTTATATGAGGGAGACTCCTTCCAGATCGTAAAACATGATTTAATGCAGTCGAAAACAAAGAAACCAGCATTCCATACAGAGAGCTCCATTCTAACGTTTATGGAGACCGCCGGTCGTAAATTAGATGATGACCATTTAAAAGAATTAATGAAAGGAAAGAGAATTGGAACAGTCGCAACAGAAGAGACGTTTATTCCTAAGCTTGCGGTACGAAATTATATCACGTTTACCAATGGCCAAATTCGTACAACGAAAATTGGTCGTGCATTTGTAGAAAAATTTCCGATAGATGAAATCAAAAATCCAGCTTATACGGCTGAAATGGAAGGGATGATTCATATGATCGAAAAGAAGGAAATGCAATACGGTGAATTTGTGGAAAATACGAATACATTTGTAAAAGAAACAGTTGCAAAACTTGGAGAAACAGAAGAAAAAGTAGCGGATGAAATGATTTTGAATTGGAATCAACAAATTGAAGTATGCCGTTGCCCATGTAAAAAGGGGAAAATCCTTCATAAGGGCAACTTCTATGGATGTAGTAATTATCCAGAATGTGAGATCCGTATACCGAAGAAAATTAAAGAGAAAGCGATTCCTGAAGCGCAAGTAAAAAAGCTGTTTGAAAGTAAGAAAACGGATCTGTTAAAAGGCTTTAAATCCGGTGAGAAAGAATTTTCAGCGTATTTAGTATTCCGAGAAGGCAAAGTGCAGTTCCAGTTTCCAACGACAGAGGAGCTGTCTCTTGGGAAGTGTCCAGACTGTAAGAAAGGGGACATTCTTCATCGAAAAACATTTTTTGGGTGCACTGAATATAAAAATGGTTGTAAGTTCATGTTGCCAGCAAAAATCAAAGAAAAAGCGATTCCCCCTTCTCAACTAAAAAAGATTTTGACGGGGCAATGTTCAGACTTCATTCAAGGATTTAAAGGAGAAAAGGGTGAATTTACAGCGGCACTCTATTTGGATAAGGAGGGGCTAAAGTTTCGTTTTCCAACAATGGAAGATCGTACACTAGGGAAATGTCCGCTATGCAAGAGCCGAGTAATTGTAGGGAAATCAAATTACTTATGCGAGCAATATAAAAAGACTTGTGAATTCATTATTCCAGGGATCGTGTCTGGAAAGAAAATTAGTAGTAACAATGTGATCAAAATATTAGAAAAGAATATGACCGATCAAATCAAAGGGTTTGAGTCCAAAAATAATGGGAAGAAATTTGATGCTCGTTTATCTTATAGCACGCAAGAAAAACGATTAAAATTCTTATTTGGAAAATAAATGATGTAGAGAACTGATACAAACAGTTCTCTTTTTTTATTCTTGAAACCATTCACAACAAGGGGAGGTGCCAACATGACATATCGACTGGCAGAGGAGGAAGTCATGAAAGCAAAAGATGTGGATTTGTTGTCGTATTTAGAAGCTAAAGGGGAGAAATTTCAAAAAGAGGGAAACTATTATCGACATACGGAGCACGATAGCTTGTTAATTCGTGACAATATGTATGCATGGAATAGCCGGGGAGAGAAGGGATATGGAGCGATTAGCTTTGCTAGAATGTACTATGGTATGACTTTTCAAGAAGCAGTTCGAGACGTGAATTTTGGTGATTATCCTACTTTTACATCTTCTAAGGA
>NZ_KB895731.1:0-26867 GCF_000374965.1 Bacillus sp. 95MFCvi2.1
TTCTTTTAACCAGCCAGTAGCCATAGAACCATTTGTATTTAGATAATACCAAGTAGATCCTTCTTTTAACCAGCCAGTAGCCATAGAACCATTTGCATTTAGATAGTACCAAGTATCGCCTGCTGGTAACCAGCCAGTAGCCATAGTCCCATCTCCATAAAAGAAATACCAAGTCCCTTTTATATTTTTCCATGCTGTAGCCATGGAACCATCTTCATTATAGTAATACCAAGTGCCTTTATAGGGCCCACTAGTAATCTCACGCCAACCTGTCACCATAGTCCCATTATCATTAAAATAATACCCTTTATCATTAATCAATTTTTCCCCTATAGCCATGGAACCATCTTCATTGTAGTAATGCCATCCGTCGGAACCACCAAAGTGTTTCCAACCTGTCACCATGCTGCCATTATCATTAAAGTAAAATGTTTGTCCTATAATCGTTTTTTTACCTGTGGCCATGAATCCTTCTTCATCGAAGTAATACCAAGTGCCTTTAATATTTTTCCAATCTTTAACCATGGAGCCATCTTCATTAAAATAACGCCATTTTCCGTTATAAGACACAGGTCCATTAAATTGTTTCCAACCTGTCATCATAGCTCCATTATCATTAAAATAATATGTTTTTTTATTAATAGTTTTCAAGTCTGTAACCATAATTCCATCTTTACCAAAGAAATACCAAGTGCCGTCGATCTTTTTCCAGTCTTTAGCTGTATTACCATCTTCATTAAAGTAATACCAAGAACCTCCATATTTTGACCAATGTGGAACCATAGCCCCATTTTCTTCACCTTGCTCAATTGCATATGTATGATTCTGAACAACTACATTTTCTTCTGCATGAGAAACTGTAGGAACTACAAACATTGCAGCCATTAAAATTGGTAAAATAGATTTCTTCATTTTCCATATCCCCCAAATAATGAATAATTTTAGTTTTTATTTTCACAAAAGAATTATATTCTGTAATATTGAAATAATCAATGTGTCTTGTAATATAAATGTAATGTTTTTTGATTTATTGAAATTTAATTTGCTTTTTTGTCATAAATTAAGTGGGTTTGCAATTTAAGTAATTTACTTTATTTCTTGAATCATTATCATCCTTTGAATAGACCGCACCAATTACAATTATATATGTAAAATAAAAACGCCTATTATATCATGTGTGCCATTTTATAAACGCACTCTTTTAATAAGTGATTTATGAAATTTCTTGCCTTTTAATAAAAACTATTTTTCATACTTTGTATGTTGATTAGAATAAGCTATGCAATTATGCATAGACAGAAAAAGAGTGAATAGAGGGTAACGAATCATTTTCTATATGGCATGATTTTTGCATTTTAATAAAAAACATTCATATAAAAAAAGTTTCTTTCGGGTGCAAAAAATTATGTTTGAAAAGGGGAAATGAGAAATGAAATATCCACTAACACCAGATGTAAAACCAGAGTTTTGTACGACAGGTACATTTATGAGATTGCCATCAAGTAATGAGCAAGCAAAAGTTGCTATTTTAGGAATGCCATTTGATACTGCTGCTTCTTTTCGCGTTGGTGCTCGTTTTGCTCCACAAGCAATTCGTCAGGCATCGATGACCTTATTTCCATATCATCCAATTCACCATGTATACCCATTTGATGACACAAATGCGATTGATATTGGTGATGTTTCTGTGATTCCACATAATATTCATCGCAGCTATGATTTAATAGAGGAAGCCGTTTTTGGGTTAATGCAGCAGGGAATTATCCCGATAGGTCTTGGAGGGGATCATTCTGTTACATTAGCAAGCCTTCGTGCGGCAGCGAAAGTTCATGGACCTGTGGCAATGATTCATTTCGATTCGCACACAGATACATGGGATACATATTATGAGGAAAAATATTGGCACGGTTCGCCGTTTATACGTGCACATGAAGAAGGGCTACTACAGCCAGACAAAGTATTTCAAATTGGAATTCGTGGAACATTGAATCATCCTGGTGATATAGAAGCTAGCAATGACTTAGGATATAACGTTATTACAACAGCAGAATTATGTAATCGTGGTTTTGAAAGTATCCTTGAGCAAATGCGAACAACGATTGGCGATACACCGTGTTTCTTAACGTTTGATATTGATTTTGTAGATCCATCTTGTGCGCCTGGTACAGGGACATTAGAAGTTGGGGGATTTAACAGTCGTGAGACATTAAATATGGTGCGTTCATTAAGTGGTTTTAATTATATTGGTTTCGATTTAGTGGAAGTCTTACCGCCATATGATCAAGCTCAAATTACTTCTTTATTAGCTGCGACACTAGTACATGATTTTGCTAGTTTGATTGCGTTGCAGTTAAAAAATGAAGTGAATAAGTAAGGAGTTAATTATTATACTGAAATATAAAAAGGCCGATGAAACAATTTTTCATCAGCCTTAAAGATGTCTGTTTATTATTTCTGTTGCCAATTTTCCTTAATAAAATCTTCACGACCAGACTCTTTACGCTCCTGAGCATATTTCTCAGGATTTTTTTTATAAAAATGTTGATGATATTCTTCCGCTTCGTAAAAAGGAGCAGCTGAACGAATTTCCGTCACGATTGGATCCTTAAACATACCGCTTTCTGCTATTGCTAGCTTTGATTTTTCGGCTAGCTCTTTTTGCGATTCATTATGATAAAAAATCGCTGTGCGATAGGATGGTCCACGGTCAAAAAATTGCCCGCCATCATCAGTTGGATCAATTTGTGGCCAGTATAAATCTAGTAATTTTTGATAAGAGAAAATAGAAGGATTGAAAGTAATTTGAACAACTTCTAAATGCCCAGATGTTCCAGACTTTACTTGTTCGTATGTTGGGTTTGGGGTGTGGCCACCAGCATAGCCTGAAACAACTTTTTGAATACCTGGAAGTTCATCAAATGGTTTTACCATGCACCAAAAGCAGCCGCCTGCAAAGGTTGCGAGTTCGTATGTTTTTTCTGTCATTGCTGTAATCCTCCTAAATAGATATGTTTTATCTAGTATTATATAAATTGTTTTATTGCGCAATAAAAAAGATTTGAAACTATATGTTTTTTTATAAACAAGAACCACCGCTCACATCAATTAATTGTCCAGTAACCCATCGGCTGTCAGAGGAAGCAAGAAATGCAGCGGTATCTGCAATATCTTCTACTTCTCCTAAACGGCCGAAAGCAGAGATTTCAGTTGCATATCGTTTCATCATTGGATCACTTAAGAGTTCAGCATTCATATCTGTTTTAATAAAGCCTGGTAGTATCGCATTAACTGTAATCCCTCTTGCTCCAAGTTGCTTTGCTAGTGTAAAAGTCATTGTGTTGATCGCGCCTTTTGTCATGCTGTAGGCAATGAAATCGGGTAAAGAAATTCGTGTTGCAGCTGATGAAATATTGATAATACGGCTATTGTCGCGTAAACGTGACAATGCCTGTTGAATAATAAAAAATGGGGCTTTTGTATTCACGGAAATCATTCGATCGAAAAAGTCTTCAGTTGTTTCTTCAATAAAGGCTCCCGGACCGATTCCTGCGTTATTTACTAAAATATCAAATTTATTTTCACCTGTATGTTTTTGCAATTTGTCATCTAAAGATTGGTAAAGAGATTCTACACCATGTAACGATTTGAGGTTACCATTTATAGAAAAAGCTGAACCGCCATTTGATTGAATTTTCTGCACTGTTTCTTCTGCATCGCTTTTACGATTTCCATAATGAACAGCAACTAATGCACCGTCGTTTGCTAAGCGTTTTGCAATAGCGCGTCCAATTCCACGGCTTGCTCCAGTAACCAATGCAACTTTGCCTTTTAACATATTCACATCATCTCCTTAATAATTTTACATATGTATGAAGCTGTCTTTTCTAATAGACAAGCCTAATATATGAGTGTTGGATTGAGATTCATTCCTTTTTTATTTTGATAAAAAGTTCGGATTATAATTTAAAATAAAATTTTTCAAAAAACATGTTGACAATGAAAAGAATGAAGTCCTATAATACGTGTAATAACTTAAAAGTTAATTTAGAATTTTCTAATTTTTATATATTGTATATGCAAAGAAGAGGAAAGTAGATGATTATGAAAGTTTCAGAGAGCTGCCCCATGGCTGTGAGGGTGGTAACGATCGAATCATTGAAGATCACCTTGGAGCATCGCTTGCGAAAGGGAAACCGAGTAGAGAGCGGCGGTTTCATCCCCGGTAAAAGGGTGATAGTCTGATAGGACTTACAGAGCTTATATTTTGTGAGAAATATAAGGAAGCTGAGTGGTACCGCGAAACTCTCGCCTCAGCAATCAAAGCTACTATGACGTAGTGATTGATTGCTGAGGCGAGAGTTTTTACTTTAGAAAAGAGAATAGAAGAATGCAAAGAAGAGGAGAGTAAACGATACAAATTGTTTCAGAGAGCTGCCCCGTGGCTGTGAGGGTGGTAACAATTGTATCGGTTGAAGATCACCTCAGAGCACTGTCCTTGAAAAAAATGAGTAGAGAGCAGCGGAGTTGTTCCCGGTAAAAGAACAAAAGTCTAATAGGACTTACAGAGCATATATTTCGCGAGAAGTATAAGGAAGCTGAGTGGTACCACGATTCCCTCGTCTCAGCAATGGATTGCTACACGTTTGTAGAAAATCGATTGTTGAGGCGAGGATATTTTTATAATTAATATACGGAATGTTCTGATAAAACGAATTCTTCTCAGCAATCGATAAAAAGATGGATTGCACATAAAGAGATAAAAAAGAGGAGCGATGTAAGATGGGAAACCAGTATATCTATATGAATGGGGAATTAGTAGAAAAAGAAAAGGCTGTTGTATCTGTTTACGACCACGGTTTTTTATATGGAGACGGCGTATTTGAAGGGATTCGTAGCTATGGCGGAAATGTATTTTGTTTAAAAGAGCATTTAAAGCGTTTATATGAATCTGCGAAATCGATTTTACTAACGATCCCGATGACAATCGAAGAGATGGAACAAGCGGTTTTACAGACACTACAAAAAAATGAATATGCAGATGCATATATTAGATTAATTGTTTCAAGAGGAAAAGGGGATTTAGGGCTGGATCCAAGAAGCTGCACGAAACCAAGTGTCATTATCATTGCTGAACAGTTAAAGTTGTTCCCGCAAGAGTTTTATGATAACGGTCTTAGTGTTGTATCTGTTGCTTCAAGGCGTAACATGCCAGATGCACTTGATCCACGTATTAAGTCGATGAATTATTTAAATAACGTATTAGTAAAGATTGAAGCAGCACAAGCAGGTGTGCTAGAAGCACTTATGTTAAATCAACAAGGATATGTTTGTGAAGGATCGGGAGATAACGTGTTCATTGTGAAAGATGGAAAAGTAGTAACGCCACCTGCATATTTAGGGGCTCTTGAAGGGATTACAAGGAATAGTGTCATTGAACTTTGTGAAAGGTTAAATATTCCTTGTGAAGAAAGACCATTTACTCGTCACGATGTATATGTAGCGGATGAAGTGTTTTTAACAGGAACTGCTGCTGAATTAATTCCAGTTGTAAGAGTGGATTCAAGAGAAATCGGAATTGGAAAACCAGGAGAAGTAACGAAACAGTTAACAGAAGAATTTAAAAAGTTAACGAGAGAGCGAGGAGTGCGCGTTCCGGGACTAGCAGAAAGCTTAGCTTAACGAATAGGGGAAGGAGTTAGCAAAATGAAGGAACAACATGCAGTGTGTGATGAAGTGGATCATGGAGAAGTAAAAAAAGTAACAGGTGCCGGACATGTTATTCAATGTTTAAAGAAATTAGGTGTAACAACAGTGTTTGGCTATCCGGGCGGAGCTATTTTACCAGTTTACGATGCGCTGTATCGCAGTGGTTTGAAACATGTTTTAACGCGTCATGAACAAGCAGCTATTCATGGAGCAGAAGGGTATGCGAGAGCTTCTGGAGAGGTCGGGGTAGTATTTGCTACCTCCGGCCCTGGGGCTACAAACTTAGTTACTGGTTTAGCAGATGCGTATATGGATTCGATTCCTTTAGTAGTAATTACAGGGCAAGTAGCAACACCTCTCATTGGAAAAGATGGTTTTCAAGAAGCGGACGTTGTGGGAATCACAATGCCGGTTACAAAGCATAATTATCAAGTACGAGATGTGAATCAGCTATCACGTATATTGCAGGAAGCATATTATATTGCCGAAAGTGGACGACCGGGTCCGGTGTTAATTGATATTCCAAAGGATGTTCAAAATTCTATTATAACGAATGTTTTTGAAGGAGAAGTTCAAATTCCTGGTTATAAGCCACGGATCGAACCAGACAAAATGCAGCTGGAGAGCGTGGCGGAGGCAATTTCAAAAGCAGATCGCCCGCTACTGTATATCGGCGGCGGTGTCATTCATGCAGATGCATCTGAAGAGCTTCTAACATTTGCAAGAGAGAACCGTATTCCAGTTGTTTCGACTTTAATGGGACTCGGCGCTTATCCGCCGGGAGATCCACTATTTTTAGGAATGCTAGGCATGCATGGTACGTATGCCGCAAATATGGCAGTAACGGAATGCGATTTACTTCTTGCCTTAGGTGTTCGTTTTGACGACCGAGTAACAGGAAAGTTAGAACTATTTTCACCTCATTCTAAAAAGGTACATATCGATATTGATCCAGCGGAACTTCATAAAAATGTGAAAGTAGAATATCCAGTCGTTGGAGATGTGAAGCGAGCGTTGCACATGTTGGTAGATATGCGAATAGAGTGCCAAACTGATTCATGGGTAGAGAGAGTAAGAACATGGCAAGAAGAATACCCGCTGTCATATGAACAGAGTGAATCAAAATTAAAGCCGCAGCATGTGATTCATTTAGTAAGTGAATTAACAAATGGTGAAGCAATTGTGACCACAGAAGTTGGGCAGCATCAAATGTGGGCAGCACATTTTTATAAGGCGCAAAAGCCGCGAACATTTCTAACATCTGGTGGACTAGGAACGATGGGATTTGGATTCCCAGCAGCAATCGGTGCTCAGCTTGCATTTGAGGATAAGCCAGTTGTCTGTATTGCGGGAGATGCTTCATTTCAAATGAACATTCAAGAATTGCAAACAATTGCAGAAAACAATATTCCAGTGAAAGTTTTTATTATTAATAACAAGTTTTTAGGTATGGTCAGACAATGGCAAGAGATGTTCTATGAAAATCGTTTATCAGAATCACAGATTGGATCGCCTGATTTTGTAAAAGTAGCAGAAGCATATGGAGTAAAAGGTTTGCGCGCTACAAATCCGATTGAAGCGAAACAAGTCATGTTAGAAGCATTTTGTCATCAAGGACCAGTTGTTGTTGATTTTTGTGTAGAAGAGGGCGAAAACGTATTTCCAATGGTCCCTCCTAATAAAGGGAATCATGAAATGATTATGAAGAGGTGGCAAGAATGAGTCATACTTTTTCACTCGTTGTCAATAACGACCCTGGAGTTTTACTAAGAGTAAGTGGAATTTTTGCTCGGCGTGGTTATAATATTTCTTTTTTAAATTTAAATGAAGGAGAAACAAGAGAGATTTCGGAAATGAAACTTACGACAGTTTGTACAGAAAATGAAGCGATATTGCTCGTAAATCAGTTAAAAAAGTTAATTGATGTCTTGCAAGTAAATAAATTATAAGGAGTGTATGTGAAGATGAAAACATATTATGAAAAAGATGCAAATTTAGAGGTATTAGCAGGGAAAACGGTGGCAGTAGTTGGTTATGGGTCACAAGGTCATGCGCAAGCTCAAAATTTACGTGATTCCGGTGTTCATGTTGTAGTGGGTGTTCGTCCAGGAAAATCTTTTAACGTAGCGAAAGCGGATGGTTTTGAAGTAATGTCAGTTTCAGAAGCGGTAAGAACCGCAGACGTTGTACAAGTATTATTGCCAGATGAACAGCAGGCGCATGTATATCGAAATGAAGTAGAAAAGAATCTTCGCGAAGGACAGATGTTGCTTTTCTCACATGGATTTAATATTCACTTTGGACAAATTCAGCCACCAAGTTACGTAGATGTAGCGATGGTTGCGCCAAAAAGTCCAGGACATCTTGTTCGCCGCGTATTTCAAGAAGGAAATGGTGTTCCAGCTTTAGTTGCCGTTTATCAAAATGCGACTGGAAACGCTTTTGATGTAGCTCTTGCATATGCCAAAGGAGTTGGTTGTACACGTGCTGGTGTAATTGAAACATCATTCCAAGAAGAAACAGAGACGGATTTATTTGGAGAACAGGCTGTATTATGCGGTGGGGTAACTGCACTTGTGAAAGCAGGCTTTGAAACGTTAACAGAAGGTGGATATCGTCCGGAGATTGCATATTTCGAATGCTTACATGAGCTAAAGTTAATTGTTGATTTAATGTACGAAGGTGGTCTAACGAATATGCGCCATTCTATTTCAGATACAGCAGAGTTTGGTGACTATGTAACAGGATCTAGAATTGTTACAGATGAAACGAAAAAAGAAATGAAACGAGTTCTTGCGGAGATTCAGCAAGGCGAATTTGCAAAGAAATGGATTTTAGAAAATCAAGCAGGACGTCCAACTTACAATGCGATGAAAAAGGCAGAGCAAAATCATCAACTTGAAAAAGTAGGAGCAGAATTACGAGAGATGATGACTTGGATCCAGCAGCCAAAGGGGAAAGAGTTAGTGAAAAAGTAGTAGGAGATAGATAAGTGAAAATGAACAGAAGGGACTTGAAAAGATGAGAAGTGACATGATTAAAAAGGGATTTGACAAAGCACCACATCGTAGTTTATTAAAAGCAACTGGTTTAAAAGATGAAGACTTTGATAAGCCGTTTGTAGCAATTTGTAATTCTTTCATTGAAATTATTCCAGGTCATAAACATTTAAATGAATTTGGTCGTCTTGTAAAAGAAGTGGTACGTGCAGCTGGTATGGTTCCGTTTGAGTTTAATACAATTGGGGTAGATGATGGGATTGCGATGGGGCATATCGGTATGCGCTATTCGCTCCCAAGCCGTGAAATTATCGCCGATTCAGTGGAAACGGTAGTAAATGCACACTGGTTTGATGGGATGATTTGTATTCCGAACTGTGACAAAATCACACCAGGTATGATGATGGCCGCATTACGTGTTAACATTCCGACTGTATTTGTTTCTGGTGGTCCAATGGCTGCAGGGAAAACATCAAAAGGAGAAGTAGTCGACTTAAGTTCCGTTTTTGAAGGGGTAGGTGCCTATCAATCTGGGAGAATTTCAGAAGAAGAGTTAAAGGATATTGAAGATCACGGTTGTCCATCTTGTGGTTCTTGTTCAGGTATGTTCACTGCAAATTCAATGAACTGTTTATGTGAAGTATTAGGGCTTGCGCTTCCTGGGAATGGTAGCATTTTAGCAACAGACCCAAGGCGTGAAGAACTAATTCAACAAGCAGCTGAAAAATTAAAAGTATTAATTGAATGTGATATTAAACCACGAGATATCGTAACAGAAGAAGCGATTGACGATGCATTTGCATTAGATATGGCGATGGGAGGATCAACAAATACGGTATTACATACGTTAGCAATCGCACAGGAAGCGGGACTTGATTATGATATGAGCCGAATTGATGCAGTTTCAAGACGCGTTCCACATTTATGTAAAGTGAGCCCAGCTTCTAATTGGCATATGGAAGATATTGATCGTGCAGGTGGTATCAGCGCTATTTTAAAAGAGTTAAGTAGAAAAGAAGGTGTACTCCATCTGGACCGTATTACAGCTACTGGCCAGACATTACGAGAAAACATCGCTCATGCAGAAATTCAAGATAAAGAAGTAATTCACTCTCTTGAAAATCCTCATAGTGAAGAAGGTGGTCTGCGTATATTAAAAGGAAACCTTGCAAAAGATGGTGCTGTTATTAAAAGTGGTGCAACAGAAGTGAAACGTTTCGAAGGACCATGTGTTATTTTTGGGTCTCAAGACGAGGCGCTTGCAGGGATTATGCTAGGTAAAGTGAAAAAAGGAGATGTTGTTGTTATTCGTTATGAAGGCCCAAGAGGTGGACCTGGTATGCCAGAAATGTTAGCTCCAACTTCAGCAATTGCTGGTATGGGATTAGGCGCAGATGTTGCACTATTAACAGATGGTCGGTTTTCAGGTGCATCACGCGGCATTTCAGTAGGACATATTTCACCAGAAGCTGCTGCTGGCGGAGAGATTGCACTTCTCGAGCAAGGCGATATTGTATGTATTGATGTAGAGGAACGTTTACTTGAAGTGAGAGTAAGTGATGAAGAATTAGAAAAACGGAGAAAAGAATGGAGAAAACCAGAGCTAAAAGTGAAAACAGGATGGCTTGGGCGCTATGCACAAATGGTAACATCAGCGAATACAGGTGCAGTGCTAAAAATGCAAAATTTTGATTAAATCTATATAAAAGAGATAAGGAATGATACGAGATGGTGCAAAATGTAAGGGAGAGAGTGAAAATCGAAGATATCCTTGTGGCTCATAATCATATGAAGGATATCGTCAATAAAACACCGCTCCAGCGGGATTCAGTTTTATCTGAGAAATATGAATGTGATGTATATGTGAAACGAGAAGACTTACAAGTAATTCGTTCGTTTAAAATTCGAGGTGCTTACAATTTAATTCAAAGCTTATCGAAAGAACAATTACAAAATGGGGTTGTATGTGCTAGTGCTGGTAATCATGCGCAAGGGGTTGCTTATACGTGTAATTTATTGAAGATTCAGTCTAAAATTTTTATGCCAACAACAACACCTAAGCAAAAAGTATCTCAAGTACAATTTTTTGGTGGTACTTATGCGGAAATCGTGTTAGTTGGGGACACATTTGATAGTTCTTTCCAAGAAGCGCAGCGCTATTGTGAGGAAAATAGCATGATGTTTGTTCATCCGTTTGATGATCCATATGTAATTGCGGGTCAAGGGACAGTCGCTGTTGAAATCTTACACGATATGGAGAAACATGTGGATTATGTCTTCACAGCAATTGGTGGCGGTGGTTTAGCATCAGGTATTGGTACATATGTAAAAGGTGTGAGTCCTACGACAAAAGTAATCGGTGTGGAACCAAAGGGAGCAGCATCGATGAAAGAAGCTTTTTTACAAAATGAAAACGTGGCCCTAGAAAAAATCGATAGTTTCGTTGATGGAGCAGCTGTCAAAAAGGTAGGGAGATTAACCTTTGAAACGTGTAAAGACGTATTGGATGATATTGTATTGATTCCTGAAGGGAAAATTTGTACAACGATTTTAGAATTGTACAAAAAAAATGCAATCGTTGCGGAGCCAGCTGGTGCTCTTTCAATTGCAGCACTCGATTTTTATAAGGACGAAATTAAAGGGAAAACCGTTGTTTGTACGTTAAGTGGTGGAAATAACGATATTGATAGAATGCAGGAAATGAAAGAACGCTCTCTCATTTACGAAGGGTTAAAACATTATTTTATTATTGAATTTCCGCAACGTTCAGGAGCATTGCGAGAATTTCTTGATAAAGGATTAGGATCAGAGGATGACATCACTCGTTTTGAGTATATTAAAAAACATAATAAAGAAAATGGACCTGCACTCGTTGGAGTGGAGCTAAAACATAAAGAAGATTATGAACCGTTAATTACCCGTTTTCGAGAAAATAATATTCAATTTATGGAGTTAAATAAAAATCCTGTTTTGTTTGATTTGTTAATTTAATATACAAAAAGAAAGGAAGCTTTTTAGTGAAAAGCTTCCTTTTTTCTAACTACGTTTATTTTTGATTGTTCCAGTTTCATCAATTTCTACATCAGTTGAAATGGTTTGTAAATATTGTAGTGTTTTTTTCTTTTCCTCAGGGGTGGCTGGTGAAATTTGATCATTACGAATGATATAAGGGTTAATTGACATTTGTACATCTTTTCCTTTAAATGTAAGGGTCAATACACCTGTTTCAGCACTTTTTCCTTTTACATAGTTAGGGAATAAGAAGTTTCCTAATGAATAAGCGACAGGGACTTTGTTGTAGTATTCAAATCCTTGTAACCAATGTGGGTGACTTCCAACAATCGCATCAGCACCAGCTTCGACTATTTTCGGTACATATTGTTTTTGGTAGTCTACAGGTCTATTAGATTTTTCAACACCCCAATGCATATACACAATCAGATAATCGGCGTCTTTCTTTTGTTCTTTAATCGTTTTTGTTACTAGATTGATATCATATCCATTTGCAACACCTGGCTTGTCTTTACCAGCTACCCAGGTAAAGTCAGGCATAAAACGAACAAAGGAAAGGAATTTAATTTTTTTCCCTTTTACTGTGATTTCTCTAGCTGTGTATGCATCATCTGCATTTTTTCCAGCTCCAATATAAGGGAGTTTTAGTTTTTCTACATGAGATATCGTATCCATTAAACCATCTTGTCCATAGTCGAGCGTATGGTTATTGCCAATATTCACAATGTCATAGCCTGTGTTTTTAATAGCTTGTAATGTGGAAGGATCGCTTTTGATCCAGAATGACTGACCAGGGGCCTTTTTCTCCCGTGTTGTAAATGCAGATTCCAAGTTTATAAAGGAAATATCAGCTTTGGTTATTTCACCTTTCACATGCTGGAACGGATAATCAGCACCGTTTTTTTGAATAGCTGGTCGTAAATTCCAATCGAACATCGTATCACCAGAGAAAGTAATTGTAATTTCAGGATTCTCTTTCTTCTTTGTGTCCGTTGCTTTTTTCGTTTTATTTTCTACCCCAGCTGTATCTTTTGCTTTTGATGTAAAGGAGTTATTTATCAATAAAACAATCGGTGTAATGAGAATTACTATTAAAATAAATCGTTTAAATAAAGGTGTCATAGTTATCTTTCCTTTTTCTTTTTATATCATGACTTCCTTTTAGAAAGTTCAATGATGAGAGTTTCATATAATATGTACAAAAATGAGTAAGTGCTTAATAGTTTATCCCGCTATTTATGGACAGTAACACTCCCGTCTTAAAATTCAGCGGAAGCAAAGAGGTTAAGGTGGGAGATGAACTGTCCGTAAAAGTCTGATTGGTGAGAGCTGATTAAAGTTTCACTTTATGTATGCTAGACATGGTATGTAAGATGAAAGATGCTTATGTCAGATGATAGCTATGTATTAAGAGCTCATCTCATAGTGTAATATTACGGTAACATGAAACGAGGAAAAAATACAATACATAAGTCGATTTTACTTGTAGAGTTTTGAAAATTCTGTTAAAATTCCGTGTATTTTGTTGTATGTTAGATATAAAAATTTGAAAAATAATGCTTGAAGAGGATGGAGAAGGCATAATGGTTATATTAGGAGCAGTAGTGAACGGAATTTGTATACTAATTGGTACTATATTAGGTAAACTATTAAGTAATATTCCAGAAAGTATGAAAGGGACAGTTATGCATACAATTGGTTTAGCTGTTACTGTACTTGGTCTTCAAATGGGATTAAAAAGCGAAAACTTTCTTGTTGTAATTATAAGTCTTGTTATTGGTTCAGTGATTGGAGAATGGTTGGAGTTAGAAGGAAAGTTAAAGAGTTTAGGGGATTGGCTAGAAAAAAAGGTTGGCTCAAAAGGAGAAGGGAGTATATCTCTTGGATTTGTGACAGCTACATTAATCTTTGCTATCGGAGCAATGGGGATACTTGGAGCTTTGGATAGCGGTATTCGTGGAAATCATGATGTGCTATTTACAAAAGCAATTATTGATGGATTTATTTCGCTTATTTTAACGACAACGCTTGGAATAGGCGTACTATTTTCAGCAATACCAGTCATTTTATATGAGGGAGGTATTGCGATTTTCGCGACGCAAATTAATAGTTTTGTACCAGAGAAGCTAATGAATCAGTTTATCGTAGAAATGACTGCGACTGGTGGGATTATGATTTTTGCAATTGGACTCAATTTACTTGGTTTTATTAAAATTAAAGTGGCAAATTTATTGCCTGGGATAGTGGTAGTTGGGATTATTGTTTCTATTATATATGGATATGATTTGTATGTTTAGTTAGGCTGAATAGCCCAATCCTGTTTTGAAACAGTTTTGGGCTATTTGTATGTAAAAAATTAATATGCTTTTTTCATAAAATGAACAAAGCCACCTATAAATACAATCACAAAGCTCCCGATTACGACAAATACTAGTGTTTGAACAGAGATATAAAACAGCCCAGAGCCTTCTTTAGGAAGCATAGCGAGAAAAGGTTGGGACCATGGATAGATGGGACCGAACCTTGCAGAATTCGCAATTATCATAGCGGGTATGGAAGCTATAACATTTAAAGCAATCGGTGCTGCAAAGCTGGACCAAATACTTGAAACCCATAATTGTAAGGCGATTAAAGGGAGGGTAGCAATCCAGCCGCCTACTACACTTTTTACTATAGTAGCTAGAGGGAATGGCCCAGGGACATGCAAAAGTTGTCCAACGCTAATATAACTTATAATGAAGAAGACTTGCATCGCACCTATAAATAAGAGAATAAAGAGAAATTTTATAATATAGACGTGATATCGTGATATAGGTTGTACTAAAAGTTGTTTCCAACCACCATTTGAATGTTCATATCGGCAAATAAATGCAGTGAAAATGCCTGTTAATAATGGAAGAAGCAACATACCATGTACCATTATCATGATATTATAAATTAACTCCCAATGTTTATAATCGGGATAGTTTGAGGCATTTGCATAAGCTATTACTCCTGCTAAAATCGGGCTTAAAAATAGTAATGTCCATATTTTGGTTTTTTTAATTTTATAAAATTCAGCTTGTATGGTTTTAAGCCAAAGCATTATTTATGCACATCCCTTCTAGTAAAATCTGCTGTTTCAATACATAACATACATATACCAACGATTAGGCCTATTGCTACACATAGAAGTGGAGACCCCCAGTCAATACGTAGGCTTGGCCATCTCCATATGAACCAATTGGGAAGAGCTACTGAAAACATTGTGAAAATAGTTCCTAAAAGTCCGATTGTAAATGCGATACTTTGGTTTTGAAATATGATAGCAATCCATAGTTGTAGCGCTACAATTGGCAGTGCCGACCAATAAGGATAGAAACTCATTTTAAATATAGAAAGCCATGGAATGGAAGCATCGAATTGTAATGCTAAACCCAATCCAACTATGCCAATTAATAATAAAGAACAAGATACAGCAAGCAGGAAAAATACCAGTATGAATTTTACTAGAAAAATATGTCGCTTATTAATAGGTAAGGATAAGAGATGCTTCCATGAACTAGAATGATGCTCTATGTGTGCAATTAAAGAAGTAACAATCGTAATTCCTAATATAAGAGTTGTGAGAGCAAGCGGTTGAGCTTCAGAAATGAGGCCGCTCCATAAGTCTTTCGCATATTTCTTTGTCAACCAATCATATCGAAGAAAGAAGTTACATGCTTGAAGAGAAATAACACCTATTGGTCCTAAAAAGATTAAAAACCAAATCCACTTCCTTTTTATTTTTAAAAGCTCAGATTGAAAGAGACGTTTGTACATGTGTCTCTTCCTCCTTTATAAGCTGTAAGAATATCTCTTCGAGTGACTTTTTATTTTCTTCAATTCTGAATACAGAAATGTTATGTGTTACAAGTGTTTTTACAATTTCGCCAACAGTTTCATTTGATACATTTGATAGAATAATTCGCTGCTCTTCTTGCATAGAAGGAATCCCCTTAGCGAGAATGATTTTCCAAGCTGCATCTGATTTGTCTGTCATAAGTGAAATAGAGTGCTGAGCATGGCGGCGCAATGTTTCTATTTTGTCTTGAAAAATAAGCTTTCCTTTTGCAATGATACCAACATAAGTTGCCATTTGATCAATTTCACTTAATAAGTGACTAGATATAAGGATGGTAATTCCTCTTTCTTTTGCTAATTGCTTAATTAACGTACGAATCTCATGAATCCCCTCTGGATCGAGTCCGTTTGTCGGTTCATCTAAAATTAATAGCTGTGGATCACCAAGTAAGGCAATTGCAATTCCTAACCGTTGTTTCATTCCTAATGAGTATTCTTTTACCTTTTGTTTGGCAGCATGTTGTAAACCGACAATTTGTAACACTTCCTCAATTTTTTCTTTCGGAGCATTTCTTAAAATCCGGTAAACCTCTAAATTCTCAATGGCATTTAGGTGGGCATAATAAGATGGATTTTCAACGAGAGCTCCAATTTTAGATAATATGGATAAGCGTTCTTTAGCCAAATCTTGTTGAAATATCACGACCTTTCCTTGCGTTGGTTTAATAAGGCCTAATAACATGCGAATGCTAGTTGTTTTACCAGCTCCGTTAGGCCCGAGAAATCCATAAATCTCTCCTTTTGGAATTTTTAAATCTACGTTATGTACTACATAATCATTTCGATATCTTTTTGTTAACCCTGTCGTTTTCAAAATATAATTCATGTTCCTATCACCTCAAATCAAGTATAGGAAATAAAGGTTAATGATAATGTTAGAAGAGTTTAAGATTTGTTTAAATTTATACAGTATTCCCTAATTTTGGAGTGTGCTGGTTTTCAAATCGTGTTGTATTCCTTATGATGGAAGAGAAAGGTTAAATTTGTATATGAAGGTGAAGAAATGACACACATTTTATATGTTGAGGATGATCACGAGATTGGGGAATGGGTCAAAAGAGAACTGCAGAAACAAGAGTATGAAGTTGCATGGTTTACTTCAGAGAATGGTACGAATGAAGTATGTGAAATAGCAGATGTAATTGTTTTAGACGTTATGTTGCCAGGCCTTGATGGTTTTACACTAGGTCAACGTTTTAAAAGTGAATATCCAGATACCCCTATTATTATGTTAACTGCAAGAACAACATTAGAAGATAAAATATATGGATTAACATTTGCTGATGATTATATAACAAAGCCATTCCATCCAAAAGAGTTAATGGCACGTATTGAAGTTTTATTAAGGCGGTATAACAAAGATGGAGCAGAAGTGCAATATGTGAAACATTTAAAAGTATTTATGAAAGAATACCGGATTGTTGATATAGACACGGGTGAAGAAATTGTTTTATCAGGAAAGCAGCATCAAATCTTTTTTTATTTGATGAAGAATATGAATCGTACATTAACGAAAGAACAAATTTTTGAGGCAGTATGGAATGAATCCTACATAGAAGGAGATAAATCATTGATGGTTCATATCCGTCATTTACGCGAAAAAATAGAGAGAAATCCAAGTAGTCCTCAAATAATAGAAACAATACGTGGAATAGGTTATCGGTGTAAAATATGATAAAAAGTACATCACTATTACGAAAGTACTTATTTATCATATTTATAGCGGTTATATTGTTACCTCTCATTGTCCCACTCAGTTCGTTTCTCTTCATTAAATATATCGAGTGGATAGAGGATTTTAAAGTTGCGTATTCTAGTGTGCAAATAGAAGAGGAATGGAGAAATAAAGCGACAGATTTACACGGGAAAAATCCTGAAGGAATTGAGCGAACTTTTCAAGAATTTCAAGGGAAATATCCAGAAGGATCAATGTTTTGGGTAGATAATAAAGGGAAAACGAACCTTCAAATTCCTAAAAAACAAAATATTCCACAGGAGTGGAGTGCAAGTGATGCAGTTGCATTTATGAAAAGGAGTTTTGAAGGGGATCCATTTACAGTTGTATCTTACATTGGAAAAGAGAAGCAAGGGGCATTTATGGTATTTCAAATTCCGAGGAAATATGTGAAGGCACCAATTGCTCAAATACGTGAAAGATATGAAATTGTTTTTGAAATGGTTATCATTGGATGTTTCACAACATTTATCATTATCTCTATCATCTTTTTTCTTAAGATTAGAAAAAGATTATTAAAGCTACAAAAAGCAATGGAACTTCCGCAAGACCAGACACTTCCGTCAAAAATTTCTATATCAAAGCAAGACGAGATCGGCTTATTAGAAGAGTCGTTTAATCGTATGGTAGAGGCTTTACAGCAAAGTCGATTGAAGGAGGAGGAAGAGGAGCAATTTCGTAGAAAACTAATTGCCGATCTTTCTCATGATTTGCGAACGCCATTAACGACAATGCGTGCACAAATAGATTCTTTAAAAGAAGAAGTTATCTCAGTCAAAGGACAGAAAACAATCGTACGAATGGATGAAAAAATTAATTACTTAGCGGAGTTAATAGAGAACTTACTATCGTATTCATTAATAACGGCAAAGAAATATCCATATCATCCGGAACGAAGGGATATGACACGTTTAATGAGAAAGGTTGTTGCATCATGGTATGACATATTAGATGAGAAAGGTTTTGAGGTTGATATTGTGATTCCAGAAAAGCAATTGTTTTGGAATATCGATGAAAATTGGTTTCAAAGAATTATAGATAATGTAATTCAAAATGTAGTTAGGCATGCAGATGATGGGAAGTTTATAGGGGTATATGTAAACCATGGGGAAAAAACAATTACAGTTGTTGACCATGGGCCAGGTTTTCAAAATATTCATTCGCAAAATAAAGGTGCGGGAATTGGATTATCTATTATTGCTGTTATGGCGAAAGAGATGGGTATCGACTGGAGTATAGAATCTGATGATACAGGAGCGAAGTGTATATTTAAAAAATTGCCGTAGAAGGGAGAATATACATGGAAGAGTTTCGATTCACAAAGCGTGTAAATAGAATCTTTCAAATTGCAAGCAAAGAATCTAAATATAATGAGTATATCATTCACCCGTTAGATTTATTTATAGGAGCCTATAAAGAAGGAACAGGGGTTTGTAGTGAATTATATATGTATTTATTTCATAATATAGGGCTAGATTTTGTAACGAAATTTGTACAATTACAACAAAGGGGCTTTCAAGATAAAAGATATATAGAAGTACAAGGATACAAAGTTTCTTATAAAACAATGGAGATATTACAGTTAGCTAAACATAAGATGGCGCGATTTAATC
Organism: Bacillus sp. 95MFCvi2.1; assembly: GCF_000374965.1. Taxonomy (NCBI): domain Bacteria; kingdom Bacillati; phylum Bacillota; class Bacilli; order Caryophanales; family Bacillaceae; genus Bacillus; species Bacillus sp. 95MFCvi2.1. Next base: position 18,948 of record NZ_KB895731.1, read on the forward strand.
AATTATATGTGAATGAAGGACATATTTTAAGTGTGATCCTTCAGCAAGATGAGACAATAGCAAGTCTAATAGACGAAGATATGAAACAAAGTATTTTACAGATTGTTTCAGTACCAAGAGATATGACTGTAAATTTGAATAGTTGTGAAATATCAACAAGTATGAAACATGCCGTTTGCAATGTTAGACGAGCTGTTCAATCTGATTTAGAAGAACTTCTTCAATTTGTTATGTTTGAATTTGGAGAAAGATGGATCGATGCAATTCATAATGGTTTTCAAATATATCAAGAAATGCCAATATATATCGCAGTGCAAGAGAAGAAGATTATTGGTTTTGCTTGTTATGATGTTGTAAGAGGAAAGAAGGGGCTGTTTGGACCGATGGGAATCGCTAAAAATAATCGTGTAAAGGGTGTAGGAAGAGAACTATTACATAGATGCTTGGCTGAAATGCAGCAAATTGGTTATGAATATGCAGTGATTGGTCAGGCAGGTCCGATTGAGTTTTATGAGGAGAGTTGTGGTGCGCAAGTAATACATATTATATAGAGATTGCTTTGATTAGAAATGTCACAGAAGCAATAGGAGTGTTGTTTATTGTTCTTACATGTTATTGTAGTTTTTGAATAAGGTTTGATCTATGAATCATATTGCTAAACTTTTTTAAGAAAAGGGTGTAGAATGGGTATCTAAGAAAGAAGGTGCAAAAATGGCCAGCTGGAAAAGAAATTTAATCATTTGTTGGCTTGGGTGTTTTACCACTGCAGCCGGTATGAGTTTAGTGATACCATTTTTATCCTTCTATATTGAGGATCTAGGAGTAACGGGTACATCTGAAATTGCACAGTGGTCAGGACTTGCATTCGGTGTAACTTTTTTAATGGGTGCGATTGTATCACCAATATGGGGGAAACTCGGTGATATACATGGTCGGAAATTGATGCTCATTCGTGCGAGTCTTGGTATGGCAATGATTATGACGCTTATGGGATTTGTTACAAATGTATATCAATTAGTTGCACTTCGTTTTTTAATGGGTGCAGTGTCAGGATTTCTTTCGACTGCAATCACATTTATAGCAGCAGAAACACCGAAAGAGCATTCAGGCTGGGCAATTTCTACTATATCAACAGGTGGTGTAAGTGGTTCCTTACTTGGCCCGATGCTTGGTGGCTATTTGTCTGAATTAATCGGAATGCGTCATGTATTTTTAGTAACGGGTGCTTTTTTATTTCTTTCATTTTTAATTGTTTTTTTCTTTTTACATGAATCGAATCATTCTGTTCAAGCAAAAAAAGAGCAACCAAAAAAAGTATGGACGATGGTTCCGGCGAAACATTTTATTATAAGCCTATTTGTAGTAACCTTTATGATTCAACTTGCAAATATGTCCATACAACCTATTATTACGTTGTATGTGAAACATTTAGCGGGGCCTCATACGGATCATATTGAGATAATTGCGGGGGCAGTGATATCTGCAACAGGTCTAGCAGTCATTTTAGCAGCTCCTAAACTAGGGAGATTATCGGATCATATTGGCCCTCAAAAAACGTTAGTTGTAGCATTGTTCGTTGCAGGAATTGTTTTTATTCCACAAGCATTTGTGACAGCTGCTTGGCAATTATTCATATTGCGTTTTCTATTAGGGATTGCACAAGCTGGATTGTTACCTTCCGTACAAACTCTACTTAAACAACATACACCACAACATGTGACTGGACGTATTTTTGGATATAATCAATCCTTTCAGTTTTTAGGAAATATGATTGGACCAGTACTCGGTGGACAAATTGCCGCACATGCCGGGTTTCAATATGTATTCTTCTCTACAGCATCGCTTTTATTCTTAGCTTGCATTTGGGTATATTTCAATAGTAAAGGTGCAGTGGTGTCAGAAAAAGAGCATTTGAAAGTTAGTTAACAAGGTGAAATATGTAAGTTGTAAAAAAGGATGAAGCTACTCTGTAAAATAAAGAATGATTAATAGTTCTCTTTCCTTACTAAGAGTAAAGAACTTATATAATGTTACACATTATATAAATATTGGTACATCACTTAATGAAAGTGGTGTACTTTTTTAATTTTACAGACCTCTGCATGACCTCATTTACAACAACAACACATCCTCATGAAAAGCGCATTTACAGCAACAATTACTTTAGTTATAATAAGAATTTATATTGTTTTTTGAACTTTCAGTCTTATATGAGATGTTTAGATGAAAGTATATACAGTGAAAGAGATGGCGACCGCTTTAGGGAAACATGAAGAAACAATTAAGTAATGGCTACGCTCTGGCAAGTTTCCGAACGCATTTCGCAATAGCGACAAGCAAGGATGGAAGATTCCTGAAAGCGACTTTGTACATATTAAGAAAGAAATAGGATTTGTAAAAGAAGATTCTCAGAAAAGTCCGCCAGTGGCACAACAAGAGGTTGAGGAATGGGAGTTAGTAAAATTAGCATATGAGGCAGTCACATTGACATCTCCTACGGAGGAAATCCTTACTCTTCTGTCCGTTGTCGGGATTAAACGAACCTTAGAAATTCTACTGATTATGCAACAATCCGCTACAAAAGTAAAAAAACCTGACGGGTTTATTAAGAAAGCTATTCGAGAGAATTTGAGTCCAATGACCGTTCCTGTCAAATTATCAAAGAAGCAAAGTAAACATATCTACGACCTTACCCAACAGGATTACGAGGCAATGGGGAATCAGAAACAGCATGAATATCAACCCAAAGTGCCTCTCTTCAATTGGTTGGAAGAGTGATTTGCTTAGTTCGTCTGACAGGAGATTGTGAAAATGCAAAATAGTTATTACCACTTGTATTGCCCAAAAGGTGTTCAAAGCCGATACAAATTGCTTGTGTTCAACGCCAGTAATGAGCCGTTTTTACCGCTAACTGACTTTTATGATGATGTCAGCAGGAAAATCTCAGAAAGCTCGGCATTGTCGTATCTACAATGCCTTCTACCATTCTTTAGTTGGTTGGATAAACACAGCAATTATCAAGGAAAACGTGTTCAGTGGATTGATTCTCCAGAAGCCATACGGATCGCTGTGGAAGATTATTTGATGGATGAAATGGCTTGTAAAGTTCGAGAAAAGGATTCTTTTCGTTTTATCAATCGTTCCAATAAAAGCCCCAATACGGTTCATCGTTTTCTTTCCGCTCTCAAGTCGTTTTATAAGTCTTTGATTACGCTGAGACAGTATAGCTATCCCAATCCTCTTATCGACTCTCATGCAATATTAGATGACTATAAAACGAATACCGAAGGTGTAAGAGAAAATAAACCGCGAATGCCTGCCGAAGCAGGAACGGAAGACCCGCTTGTGCATAGACGTTTGACAGATTCCTACTTCAAGCTCATTAACGAGGAATGGCAACCTGAAATCATTGATGATCCTCTTCTCTACCATAAAGTCAAACAGACAGGTAATCATGCAAATTGGTCATTGCGAGAGAAGGTCACGCCCGTATGTTATTTGAGACAGGAGCAAGGGCATCTGAAGTTATTGAACTTACGATTGGGGACTATCGTTCCCGTAAGTCCTTTCAAGAAGTCAGCACGTTTAATAAAGGGAGTCATGGTCGCAGAGTGAAATTTCTTCGCTTTAGTAAAGACACCACGAAACTCCTGTTTCAATATATCAACAAGGAGCGGAAAATATTTGACCCTTTAGGGCAGGATTTTGATTCCCTACCTAACGATGCACCCATGTTTCTGACGGAACGAGGAACACCGTTGTCATATCAGACCTGGTATCTGCACTGGAATAAGGTAATGACGTTGATGGACATAAGGTTAAATCCGCACAAAATAAGACATTGGTTTGTTACGACAAGTATGCGTGAAATTTATAATGTCTCTAAAACGGATGCAGAAATTGCTCAACGTAAAGATGAACTTATTAAATACATGAAATGGAAACAAAAAGACACGATTGAAGTGTATGAACACCACTTTGACGAGGAAAGGCATCGAGGTTTCCATGACAAGATGCTGGAACATATAGCAGAGAAAGAAAAGGAATACATAAAGCAGCCAAAACAAAAAAGAACAAAAAAGCCCACTCTGACTGTTGTAAACACAGTAAAAGACATGGAGTTAGAAGTGGATATACAGGCTCTACTGGATGATTTGGAGGATGAATTATGACAACAATAACAGATTTACCTACCTCCCCATTTTATAATGAATTAATAGGAAAAGTGTATGAACACTTTCTTCATTTGCAGGATAACAGAGGGGTGTTTCTTTTAGATAAATTAGACGAATCCCCTGTAAAATACTTTCTAAATCAGTGTCTAGATACGCCTTGGCAAAATCAATTGCTATTATATATGCTTATTAGTGGAGATAGAAATTTAGATACTAATAGCATAGCAAACCAACTTCGCACATTGTGTCCAAGATTCAAGGATATATTCCATACTTATGAATTGCAAACTTTTGCTGATTTTGATACAGAAAAACACATGTACCAGTACCTGAAAGGCCTTATTTATCCCGAACATTCAAATGACCAGCGAGCAAGGTTTTTAAGTCGTTATAAATCAATTTCCTACTCGACTAACAAATGGCTTATAGCAAAGTTAAATCAAGAACAACGGGAGTATTTTCAGCAATTCTTACTCCCTAAGCCTTTGTTTGATAGCCGAGATTTTACGTTCACTAAACAAGCAAGAGAACAAGCTCAAAACACTCGCAAGAGTGAGACGGATGCCATTCTCCCTTACCTTCCTCAAATTCGGGCGGAAGCAAACTTCCGATGGAATCAGATGAAACGATTGCGAGAAGCCTTTCTGACAGCCTGTAAACAAGCGGAAAAGAGAGAGGTCACATTACCCATAGAATTTCATTATGATGAACCTGAACGCATCGGAGAGCGGTTTTACTTCCGCTTATGGGACAAACCTTCCTTTGTTCTGTACCAGAAAGAGAAATTTACAGAATTTATTGTAACATCAGCTGAACAGCGAACAAGGACATATTCGGAGGCCAACAATCATTACTTTGTAGAGTTTGTAAAAGCCGAACGATTAGAAGATGATGATGTAGCGGAAGGTCTATGGTTTGCAGAAATCTTGCAAGAAGGCGTATTAGGAAAGTGGTTTCAAAATGTGATGGATGAAGGGCTTGAACAGAAACGAGAACTCCTATTCTCATGGGGATATGGCGAAGAAGGATCAATTAGCAATCCTAGCCCTTTCGAATCTCATCACAAAGGAGTTCTATCTCAAACTACTTTTGTTACTCAACAAAGAGACAAAGCCGAAGGTATTTTATTCGATATGGAGCCATTCTATGCTGCATCAACCTTCGGTCTATTGGTGGTAGACATTCTGACGACAACAGGAGCGAGAATCAATGAACTATTACAAATTAACCGTGCAAAAGATTGCCTACAAGCCATGAGGGTGAATGGCGATTTAAAATATTCCTTCTACGCTGTCCCAAAAGGACGAGATACGGTTGAGTCTTACATAATTAGCAAGCAAACCTTTGAACTAATGAAAAGAGTCAATAAGATGCTGAAAAAACATTATAATGGAGCAATGCCAAGTGTAAAGTATCAAGGTGACAGGAAACACCTATTTCCAGAGACAAAGCCCTACTTCTTTCAATATAACAAGAAAGGACTTAAGGATAGAACCATTCATTCATGTCTCCGTTTTCTCTTGCATGGATTGCATTTCGAGACACAAGAAGGAAAACATGTGATCATTAAAACACACTTACTGCGTCACGCTTTCGCAACAGAAGCTGTTCAACGTCAGGAAATTCCCGTTGATATTGTAGCGAAAATCCTTCATCAGCGTGATTTGAATGTAACAAGGTATTACTCTGAACCCACTCCAAGTCAAGTAGCTGAAAAGGTTGGAGAATTACACAGCGTAATTTTAAACTATGTTGACTTAGATGAAGCGATTCTTCGCAGTCCTGAAGAACTTCAGCGGGAGTGGGAGGAACACAAGGCCAAAGTAGGTGTATATAACAATGTGTTGGGCGGTACTTGCGTTACAGATAAAGTATGTCCTGTAAAAATGGCATGTTTAGGATGTGTAGCAAAAATTCCGCAACCTGAGAAGAAACATGAACTCCTTGAAGTGGTTGATTTATCTAAGGATATGGAAAAGCGGTATGCTTCCCTGGATTTGACGATTGAAGTAAATAAGGCGAAACAGATGCGGAAACTTGCGAGAAACGAGTTAAAGGAAATTGAATTGATTGAGAAATATCGGGAGGAACAGACATATGAACCAGACGTTTCCTTCAAAAGATAACCGAACGTGGCTCAAAGAGGTTCATGAATCTCGAAGCCAGCGTTCTCTCTTGTTAGGGAAGGAGGCAATTGACCTTCTGGTCAAACAAAACCTCCCTGTTACACTCAAGACTGTATCAGAGAAGTCAAAAGACATTGATCCCGAAGGGAAAGGGATTCATCGTAACACGATTAGTACAAATCAAGAATTGAATGCGTATTATAAGCAGCATAGCAAATCATATAAGAAAAAATTAAATATCAACAAGTCTACACAAAAGCGTTCAGTTGCATTTACTTCTGTTGATTATCGACGTATACGTTTAGACCGAAGCATAGAAAACACGGAACGAAAGTATATGAAGATGTCTAAGAAAGAGCTTGTACAGCGATTGATTTTGGCAGAACAATATATTGCAGAAAACAATTCAAAATGGGTGGCAAATTATTTTGAAATGTTTAAGTAGGTGATACACGGTAAGCATCACCCTCCCTTCTTCAACTAAACCAGCTAGGGGTCTCGCCAACTAAACGCGAATTTCGTACGTTAAGGAATTCCTAAGTTAAAAAACTTGGTTTTACCGTACTTTAACAAAGTTCCATAAACGACATTTAATGTTTGTTATGGAACTTTGTTTTTGGTAATGAGTTTTAGAACTGGTTTTTGACCGTATTTATTTCAGCTTTGTTAGAACTAAATAGAGTTCTTTAAACGGTCGTTTTCGGTACTTTTAGAGAAAATAAATTGGATAAATATGTTACAAAAAAGTTTATGAAGAAATATAATTTAGCTAACAAGGCAGGTTAACACCAAACTCAAAAAACTGATATAATAATTTAGATTATTATAAAATTTCAGTAAAGGAATGATTCTAGTTGAAGAAATCCCGAAATCCAGAAACAGTACATAAACCAGTAGCACCATATGTACATCAAATAGAAGTAACAGGTCCCAATAAATGGCTCACATTATCAGGTCAATTAGGCATGGAAATAGATGGAATGGTTCCAGATGATCCATTGGAGCAGTTACAATTAGCTCTAGATAATATTAGAAGAAATCTTAAGGCTGCTAATATGAACGTAGAAGATTTAACGAAGATAGTATTTTATTTAGTAGGTGATTTTAATGCAAAGAAGAGAAGGAAAATTATTGGAGATTTTCTAGGTGAACATCTTCCTTGTACTACTATGATTTATGTGGTGGCATTAGCAGCTCCTGTATTTAAAGTGGAGATAGACGCATGGGCATGTAAGGAAATTAATTAATCTCTTTTGATAAACAATAATTAATTATATGATGAATCTTATTGTATTATCGGGAGCTTTAATTGAATAAATCAATCTAAAAAAGTCGAATCCTTAGTGTATGGGTGAAGTGACCCCATAAAGTTAGACAGGTTATTTCATTAGGAAACCTTTTGGGCATGGGTCCGGTATTGTACCGGGCTCATGCCTTTTAGTTTTGCCTTAATTCTTTTATGATTATAGTACTTTATATATTTTGCTAGTTCTTTCTTAAAATGTTCTATACTCTTAAATTCTTTTCGATACAGAAATTCTGACTTCATGATGCCAAAGAAGTTTTCAAACACTGCGTTATCGTAACAGTTTCCTTTACGAGACATACTTTGTGTAATG
>NZ_KB895732.1:0-24980 GCF_000374965.1 Bacillus sp. 95MFCvi2.1
AGAAGTATCAAAAATTTTCCTTCGTCTGTTTGACCTCTTACAGAAAAACGGACGGAAATCCCATCGATATGAGAAAAAGACAGTCTTTGATATTTTAGGCGTTGTTTATCAGTGCGCTGTATCCAATCTAAAGCAGAAAACTGCATAACCTTTAAAAATACACCTTATCAAGGTTTATTTGGAATGCGTATTTTTAAAAACAAATAAACAAAACATCAAGCATGTAGGCAACAAGAACGGAAGTTCATGGAATACCCAATCCTAGCTTGATGGGCATGGGGTCACCATATCATTTAGGGAAAATTGTACGTTTAGACACATTTTCGACACAACTATCGATTTTTTTCTCTTTAAGGAAATAGATAGTTTTTTTATTTCTATACATCAGTTGGATAGTGTTTGTTGCCTATACTTTGATTGAAAACATAATACTCATTACACCTTACAACATTGTAAGGCAAATGTAAGAATAATAAATATCTTCTTTAAAACATAATAGCTAAACTAACAATATATGAATCAACTTGAGATTACATTGGATAATGGAGGAAACTATTATGAGTAAGACAGTATTACATGTAAATAAAGTGAAAAAGGTATACGGAAAAAAGGGAGAAAATCAATCCCATGCTTTAAAAGACGTATCTTTTTCCATTGAAGAAGGAGAATTTGTTGAATCATGGGTCCCTCAGGCTCAGGGAAGACAACATTATTAAATGTAATTTCTACTTTAGATAAAGCAACTGAAGGTATCATTACCATTGCCGGGACAGATATCACAAAGATGAGAACCAATGACCTTTCTGACTTTCGTTCTCAAAAATTAGGATTTATCTTTCAAGATTTTAACTTACTTGAAAATTTATCGATTTATGAAAACATTGCATTGCCACTTTCTCTTCAAGGTAAATCCTCTCGTGATATTAAGACTAAAGTACAAGGTGTAACGGATATGTTAGGAATTACTTCTATTCTTTCGAAATATCCTGCTGAGATTTCTCGAGGGCAAAAGCAACGTACTGCTGCGGCCCGTGCACTACTCAATAATCCAACTGTACTGGTATTGGATGAAGCAACGAGCGCTTTGGATCATATAAGTGAAGCGCGGGTAGATGAATATTTATCTAGTATTAATTGTACACGAATAGTGATATACCATCGGTTATCTACGGTGATGAATAGCGACATGATCATTGTTTTGGAGAATGGGAAGGTTTGCGATGTAGGAAATCACAGTCAGTTGTTACATACTTCAAGTTATTATCAATATTACTATAGAGAAATGAGTTCATAGCTGATTTTTATTTACAGGCTGTTCTTAATGAATTCATGAAATGAGGCTACACTTATAATGTAAGGAGTGGGACAATTGAAAACGGTACTATCGGTGCAACACCTAACGAAAGAAATCAAGGGCAAGTTGATTGTGCAAGACATATCGTTCGATGTGGTAGAGGGAGAGATTATTGGACTACTTGGTGCGAACGGAGCGGGCAAGACAACCACAATGAAGATGATAGTTGGTCTAAGCACAATAAGTGCCGGGGACGTGCGGATTGCAGGTTACAGTATTAAGAGTCAGTTTTCTAAAGCACTCTTCAATGTAGGGGCAGTGATTGAAGCACCTGCATTCTATCCTTATTTGAGTGGGTACGAAAATTTACGTCAATATCAGCGTTTGCACAAAAATGCGAGTAAGGATTGGTTGCTGGAGGTAGCCAGTCTGACCGGGATAGAACATGCGCTTAAGCAGCGAGTAGGCACGTACTCCATGGGAATGAAACAACGCTTGGGAATTGCACAAGCACTACTACGAAAACCAAAGTTGCTTGTGTTAGATGAGCCGATGAATGCACTTGATCCTGCTGGTGTCCGTGAAACACGGAACTATTTAAATAGAATTGCGGCAGATTTGGGCGTAGCAATTGTGATCTCCAGTCATCAACTGTCTGAGATTGAGCAGATGGCACGCCGAGTGGTTATTATGCAGAATGGCTGCTTAGTGACAGAGCAGCGGATTGATGATGGGTTATGTTATGGAAAATTCTGTATTACTCTTCACATTGATAATATTGAGCTTACAAGCGAAGTTGTGGTTAACTTGTTTGGGGATGATCATCATGCATTGGATTATATGCAGACAGAGAAATTATCTAACGGTTTGCATACTATGACAGTAGCTATTGATGAAGGTCAAGTTCCAAATCTGATTCGAGCATTGTGTGATGCCGGGGTGGAGGTTCATCGGGTGTTGCCGGCACATACGAGTTTAGAGGATAAGTTTTTAGAATGGACAACTGTGCGCGGTGAGGTGAGTTAAGTTGTTATGGAATGAATGTTTGAAGATAGTGAATAAAAGAATCTTTATTCTTTCACACATTGGTTTTATTGTGATGACGGCACTGTTGTCTTGGTCGTACATCAGTAATCTCAAGGCTGATGTTACGGTGGCTCAAATGGTAGATGCTTTGCTTGGCCTATCGGGAATGCTTGTTATTCTACCTTGGGCGATTGTTTTGTCACCTCTTATTTGGACGGATGAGTATCATTATGGTACTCTGAAACAACTATTCCTGCATACGTCCTCGCGCTCACGGTTGTATGTTGCCAAAATTGCTGCGATGATCTTGCTCATCGTTACGGGTGTTGTTAGTATATTCATTGTTTCTTTGTTATTGAATCTTCTGATGGCTCCACAAAACATGCAATGGGGCGACATGACGGATGTTATATACTCTATCGGAGCACTCGTATTGCAATGTTGCCTATATGCAAGTCTAGCATCCTTGATTGGCGTGTGGACGAGATCAGCTGCTATCGCAGTAGGCGGTAGTTTAGTGCTATACTTTCTTCAGATAATGTTTGGAAGTAGTCTCTTATCTACATCATGGACGCACATTCTATTCATTCATCATGATGATTTAAGTGTCTATTGGAGCACATCACAATATAAATCGGAATTAGTTGGCTTACCTATGTCGTTAGCGATAGATATCGCCTATATTTTGTTTTTCTTTGCAATTGGATTATGGTTGTTCGTCAAAGAGAGAGGAGCAGACTAAACATAACACGGAGCTAAGAATGAGCAAAATAGGATACAGTTATGTCGCTTATGCCGATACTCGGGATAACGGTATGGAAGACGAAAATAATGAATGTGAAACTGAAAGTAGCTAAAAAAATGTATCCATAAAACGAAAAAACGCTATTCTTTTTGTAGAAATATACAGAAAGGGTGGCGTTTTTGGTATGAATTTATTGATTTCTGATGAATTAGGGGTACGGAAACGATTCAGGGTATGAGGGGCCACTCTGGGATTTAATTACATCTATTAGCTGTATCAAAAGAATAAAGAAGTTAGGGTATTACTAAAAAATAGAACAGCCCATATCCAAATTAGGATATAGGCTTTTTATTATATCTATTATTTTACAACAATAAAATATTCTTCCGTCATTTTTTCTTGTGCATCTTGGAAGGTTTCTAAAATTAAATCTGCATATGAACCTAACATTTTTTTACTTTCTTCAAAGAATTCCCATTCTATGGTTACAGGAGTATCAATCCACCCAGTTAGGCAATCCCATAGGGCATCAGCATTCTCTCCATAATAATTAGGTAAATCTAATTTCTCTTTTAATATTTTATGTAGCACCTCTTTACTGGTAAATTTGCGTCCATCTAATTGTATTATCTCCATAATAATTTGCTCCTATTTTATTTCAGTCAATGTTTTGTAATGGTCTGAAGTTTTATAAACTAACCCATCATTGGAATATAGAATTCTATCATTGCCTCGATATCCTGACAAATAATTAACATCAGCTTCATACCAAGTTCTACCAGGGGCATTTGGTAATAACCCTTCCTTATTTTCAAAAATATCGCCACCCATACTTTTTCCCGGTGCTACTTTATGAAGGTTGCCTTGCTTACGCTCCCATCCTAAAGCTTTAGCTTGGTCTTTGGTAATATAATTACCTGGCAACTTTTTATGCTCTTTAATGTATTTAGCAACATCATCGAAACCTGTAGGATATCTCGTAAACTTCGTACTCTTAGCAGCCTTTTCAAGATTTTTCGCTTTCTTCTCGAGATCAGCAACTGTTCCGACTACTTTACCAACTGTTTTAACTGTTCCACCAGTCGCAACACTTAAGACACCCATTGCATAATCAGAAGGACCATACTTCCGCTCTGTACCCAACTCTTTTCCTTCGTACATTTGAATCGCTTCTTTAGGTACATTAAGAATAGGCATAATATCCAATGTAGTGTTCATGAAGTTATTTGTTGTGTTTTGTTCAGCAATATATTCATTAATCTTTTCTGGTGAAACACCAAAATCTCGTAAACTATTACTTAAATCAATGTTTCCAATATTTCTTGCTGCTGCTGGAATGTCGACCTTATGACTTGCAATTTTATTAGCTGAGTCCATAAATGCATTCGCAAAATCTAATCCTGTGTTTACATCTGTGTAAAATCCAGGTGCTTTTTCTTGAAGCGTTTGAAGATGGCCAGCTATTACAGGTACAGTTTCTTGGGTTTTTCGAGCCAGTTCTTCCATTTTTGGCTTTGCAACTTCTATGGATTTTTTTAAACGTATGGAACTCTCTGCGACTTTTCCTAAATGGGGTCACCATACATCGCTATCAAGTTAAAAAATGCATTCTTCCACAAAACGAAAAAACTGAATTAAATACCTATGAATAACTACAAAATTACGAAACACTTCCAATATGGGCCACCCCATTGTCATCAAGCTAAGGTTTTAATGTACTCCCTAAATGAAGATTTTCTTTCTCTACAGATAGTTATTTATAAGAGCGAATCTTATTTAAATATGCAATTTTTCATATCCAAATAAAGGGGATCGGTATGCAGAGTGTGATTAAATTATATTAATAACATTTAAATTTAATTAAATCTCTTTCGGTAGATTACAATAGTTATTTTTTCAGCAGATATATCAAGTTGTAACTATTATAATTACTCAAGTGAAATTAAACAGTAATTTTAGAAGTATAATACTTCTGCTTGCATTAAAACTAAATAGTCAAATTATTAAATGTAGTCGACAAAATTCTACTATTTACGCAATGAAAATTTAGTGTTTTAATAAAGGTGTAATTGGTATGACCACTAAAAAGGGAGGGAATCAAGCTAATAAAAGTTGAGGGGAATTGTCAGTAACATCATGCTAAAAAATATCTAAATATTAAGTCTTTAAAGGCGTGGTGTGGAGATCATCTAGAGTCACAAAAGTATCATATCTGTAAAAATAGCATTCTAAGTTTCTACATAGCAAAAGTGATTTTGTTTTAATCAGAACTAATAGTATAAGCCTTGTACAGTATAATTTCATCTTTTGTAATCTTGTAGAAATAATGAAAAGAAGAGGGGAAATAACATGAAACGTATGAAAAAAATAATCCCAGCAGCATTTGTGTTAAGTTCAGCTTTATTTGTAGCACCAGGATTTTCTTCTGCAGCTACAAATACTACGAATGTAGGAAATCTACCGATTGTAGTGGATTCACAAGGACCAAAAGCACCTATGACAGCAGAGCAAGTTGCAGCAAACGGCACACAGCTTCCTTATATTCCTACAGGTCCTTATGAAGAATTCCCTAAGGAGTGGCATGTATCTACAGAAGATGGTGCTTTAATTGATTATGTTTATGTAGATGTAGTGGCTAATGATAATGGAGTAAGTCTTAGCGGTTTAAAAAATATATATAGAGATTACAAAATTTTAAAAGCTGATGGTACTTGGCTTCAAGATGGAGAATCATATAGTAAAACAGGAAATAAAGGGGATGTATTGTACTCAATTGCAATTCCTAAAACTAATCCAGCTTTAGCTGATACTAAATTAAAGAAAAAAATGAGCTGGAAATTAATTGATTCAAATGTAATAGATAAAAATTCAGGTTATCATTGGAGTAAATCCGTTACAAGCGGAATGTCTCATAATGTAACTGTGGGATTATCTTATACAATTGGGATGGAAGTAGGTCTTGAAGGTATTGCAAAAGTAAATCAATCATTAACTGCAAGTTTCGGTTATGGTATTACATTAAATTCAGAAGAGACAGTTACGAAAACATTTGATTTCAATCCAAAACCTGAGTATGCATATGATCAGTATAGAACTGCATTATATCAACAAGTAGCTAACTATTCAGTTGCTCCAGGTGCAGGATTACAAAATTGGATGTCTAATTGGGAAAATAATGATCCTACAAATCAAGCTTTAAAATTGCTTGGTAAACAACCTTATTATAAATTACAAGCAAAAGAAGCAGTTAATTATCCAGTAGATGTTTTAGTTGCTCTTACTTCGAAATAATAAAAAAGCTGGCATTTTGCCAGCTTTTTTATTATTTCACCTATATATCAATTAGAAATATAATTTGAGAGTGTGAAAAAGATATTTTCTTGCTGTTAAGAAATTAGTGGTTTCTCTTAATATATAAAATCATTTCTCTTGAATAACTGTAAAAGGGGTACGAGAATTAAAGGAGTTCAAATCCAATAAAAATTATTATGACAAACTTAAATCATATAATTCTTTGAAACAATATATGACTTATGATGAATTTGTCGCTGCTTTTGACGGGGAAAAAGGAACAGGAGCTCCCGAATAAACCAAATACTGATTTGAATGGTATTTTCTCAATAAAAATATAGATAAATATGGTAAAATTATATTTGGATGGGAGTCCAATACATATTATTAAAATTAAAGTGGTTATCAAGTCGGAGAAAGGCACCTTAAGGTGTCTTTTCTTTTACCTTTTAGTTATGTTTTGCAATTAAGGAAGCGGTATAAGTATATAAACCGCTGTACAGCATATAGGAACAGTAGACTTTTGTTTGTAGAAGAAACACTCTAACTATAAGTTTTAAACGATAAATATAGAAGGGGGAAGTTTTTATGACGCGTTGCACAAATTGCAAAAGAAGATGGAATGCTTTGCAGGTATGGTCATTGTTCTTTAAAAGAGAAGGGAAAGACTGCCCGTATTGTCTTCAAACTCAATATCTGTCAGCTGATACATTAAGACAATTTTCAGGAACGAGATTACTCAACGTAGATCCATTATTCCTGTGGGTTTTTCCTGTTTTCGCTACATTGAGTGAAAAAGATGAAACATACAACGTTCTTTTTAAGGATAAATCAAATGAAAAATAATACAAACTAATTCCTTAACGTACAGGGAACCGGCTAAAATGTGTCTAAACGTACAATTTTCTTTTTTTGATATGGTGACCCCTTATACCTTATATATATATAATATTGAGAAAGTTTTAAGAAATGGTCAAATCATTCTCATATGTATTATGTAGTAATGGTTGAAACGGCTTGTTTGTAAACGAGTTGCTGTTTACCATAAACCATTATAAGAATCGTAAATTTATCCATTGAGAGAATTTGCCCAGTTATCCGAACCCCGCTCTATAAACGTATCATACTTAAATTTAAATACTGTTTTATAGACATATTTCTCAATATAGTCATTGAAAAAGAATCCCCTAGTAATACAGATTTATTTTTTGTTAATAATTATGGTACGTGAAATTCTATAATTAAGCTTTAAAAAAGCTAACCCTTCTTATCCCCTTAAAAATTCACACATTAGATTTAGAGTCGTTAATGCCCCTAAGTTCGACTTTCCCCGCTTAAGGTCTTACTGCATTGTCCGATTATTAAAAACACCATACAACACAATCTGAGAGGTCGTTTTTTTTATGAGCGGCATCTTTTTTGATAATAAATTCCTGAAAATAACAAATGAGCGATATTTTCATCACAGCTCAATTATTTATTGACTCATTATGTGTATATATAGGATATTGAGAACATCCAAAAATATTTTTTCGATTTTACTTGAATTTCTAACAACTAATTGATGTTTGCACATCGGACATTTCCTCGCTACAGGATTTACACCATAATACACATCTTCAGCTGAATACTCTGGACTTAATTTGTTAATCAGTTTTGAGAGCTCTAAACGATCTATTAGTTTTACATTGCATGCTTTTGCTAACTCTTTAGCCTTGTTTTGTATATATGCTGTTCGTCACACCCCATGCCTCTTACGAACAATAATATATTTTCACTTTATAAATCTCTTGTACGGCACTAGTCCTGACTCGATTTTTCACACCATATCTTTTCTCTTGAATTACGATGGTATTTCTCCCTTTTAATATTAAATCAGTACCATGTCCCCTGTCTTTCTTGTGACAACTGAACGATAATCTAACTCTTGAAAGAGAGCTTTTAAATACACCTTAAACTGATGACCATCCATTTTATCTATATAGTGACCCCCAATAAGTTAAATATATGCTCAATTCTCGTTTAAAAGAACTTTCTAATAAAAAGATATCGAACCCGAGCATTCCAGCTGAAGAAGATCTTCAAAATAAGGATTCGCTAAAGATCAATAATATTATAGATACAGTAATCAGAGGATATTCAATCGCTATAGAAACTGTCGTTATTTAGAAACAACTCGAAGGAGTCATTATAGGCGTACTACCAACATTTTAACGAAGATATACGCTAAGCAAAATTAAACATGAAAAAACGTTGATTTTACTACTCTAAGGGAATCATCTAATCTCAAAAACATAGGTATTTGAGACAAAGGTACTTCAATGTAAAAAGTTCTAAAAATAACTTAAACATTGTCTCAAAACTCATCTTTAAATCAAAATCTTAATTCAAATTGTGTTATTGAGTTTTGAGAATCCCTTAGAGTATAAAAACGTTAAAATGTGCGTGCTACCCCTTATAGATAAAATTTATAAACGTATAAAAAAATAGTGAGAAAAAGATACTTAACTTCAATATATTCTTCAATTAGTAGACATTTTGTACCAAAAAATAAAAACCTAACAAGAGAAAAACATTTCAGCTTCTTCTCTCATTAGGTTTAAAAATTTCATGTAATTAATACAAGCTAACAGGGTCTATACAATCTTAAATTTAATTAAGGAATTAATAGTATTAACATGATTTTCCACATCATTAAAATCATTACCAGATACCATAAAAAAGCCATGTCTAGTCCCAGAGTCTTTAATTTCTTTTATAAAATCACCTTCATTGGGTGTACCAATATCATCCAAAAAAGGTAATTTTTTTACATCATCAATACCTGAAAGTTCTTTTAATACACCAGCTGGCCATTGTAAGGAATGAACCATTGCAACTTTACTTGGTCGATTAGGAATTGGTGGAGTATTTGATTTTAACATCATAAACAATTCTTTATACATATCTTGACCAGTTGCTAACTCAACAAGTCTAGGAATTCCATCTCCTCCAAAGCGTGCATGAGATTCAACAATTTTCGGACCATTTTCAGTAACAATTATTTCTGTATGAGCTGGTCCAAAGGTATATCCTGCTTTAGTTAAAAAGCTATTGACTAAATCTTTAATGCTTTGCTGTACTTCTTCTGATAATTGAGAAGGATGAACGTGCCCATATTCTACAAAAAGTGGAGGTTCCGATTTGATTTTATCTGTAATTCCAAAAATATAGTGTTTCCCATTAAATGATAAAGTCTCGACACTTACTTCTTTTCCTTCTAAGTATTCTTCTATTAAAAATGGTCCATTATAATTATACTCTTCTATTAACGTTTCCCATTCTTTAATATTCTCCTCATTTTCACAAAGAAATACACCTCGACTACCAGTAAGATTAGATGGTTTAATTATACATGGATATCCAACTTTATGAATATTGGTAACTAGTTCACTTCTAGTCTCTGCATATGTATAATTAATAGTAGATAGATTGGAATCACTTAGAAATTTTCGCATTAAATACTTATCATTGATAACACTTATGGAATTAACACTATTCAAAGACTTATTATGTTTCTCTGCAATAATATAAGTATCAAGCATATCGGATTCTTTACCAATATGATATATATAATTCACTTCTTTTTGCTGAGTTACATAGTTAACCATTATTTCGAGTCTAGAGGTATCAGAGATATCAAATACATAGTATTCATCAGCTTTACTATCTTTTAACAATGAATCCATTAATAATGGGCGCTTATCCCAAAATGCAATTACATAGAATCCTAGTTCTTTTGCTCTTTCAATAAGGTGTTGGTAAGGAGTCACTAAGAGTATAACGGGTGTAGCATTTTCAGTGGAGATTTTTTTCCCCTCTTTTTTCTCATGCTTAGCAAGAGTATCTAAACCTTTTTGAAACTTGAGTTCTTCATTAAGGCTAGATACATAATGAGGGTCAGAAAAATTTATTAGATAAAACTCATCCGCAATTTTAAGATTCTCATAATTAAAATTATTTATATCCTGTATAGAAATTACAGAAGAATTTTCTGGTTTTTTGTAGCTTTCTGAAAAATTATTAATAATAATCTCTTGCATAATATTCTCCTTTTCAACATAATGTTATTTCTAAATTTACATTTTAAGTGGTCGCTATCTAGACGACAAGTGGCTCCCTCACATCTATCTATTTAAGAAATAAAATGACTTCGAGAGCTAAAAACACCATATTTAGGAGCATTTTTCCGCACCATAACTAATATTCTATGGTTCCAACTTAACCAAAGGATACCCTTAACCAATAAATTGGTGTACAGAAGACACTATAAAATTAAATTAATTATATAGAATGCTATTGAACAAGAATCCTTTGACTTTAGTCAAAGGATTCTTAAGAATATTATATATTAAGGGTTAATTGTAATACCATTAAATCTAGGAATAACTTGGATATCTCGAATATCATCATGCTGGATTAGCCATAATATAAATCGTTCTACACCCATTCCAAATCCACTTGTTTTCGTTGGGAAATTCTCTTTCATATAGAGATACCATTCATATTCTTTTTCATCAACACCATGTAGTTTTAATGATTCCTTTGTTTCATCTGCGGTAGTATGTCTTTCCCCAGATCCAACTACTTCACCGATTCCAAACAATAGATCCCCATTTAACGCGTATTTTCCAGTATTATCGCTAGCTTGATAAAAAGGAACTGAGCTATAATCATGGTGAGTTAGCCATACAATACCATCAAATTTTTTTATTAATTCTTTTTCTCCAAGATTTGTAATAGTTCTAAACCCTTCATCGTGTGTTTCAACAAACAATGGATTGTTTTCTAACAATTCACACGCTTCTTCCATAGTAATCCTTGGATAATTTTCATTTTTATCTATCATTTTCTGGATATGATCAAGAGTCCCAGTAATTGAAAGAATAGTTTGAGAAGCATTATTAAGCAAATCTTTACATAAGTGATGTACATATTCATTAACTAAATTAATTACATTTTCTAAATTACCTGGAATTTCAGCTTCACTATGATAAAACTGACATAAATGTCTCGCATCAGCTAGTTCTCCTCGAAATGTTGGCATAATATAATGAACACCTTCTTGAATATATCTAAGAAGATATTCAAGATGAAATTGCATTGAATCTGCCAGGTAAGTCGGAGTTCCTTCTAATGTTACTTTGACTGGTAATGAATCACTGCCAAGCCCCATTGGACTAGTAACAGAACCAGTTGTTACAGGAAGTGAAACTGAACGAATGCCTTTTTTTCTAAAGAAATTAAAAGTAGATTGTATAATTTCATCTTGTAATATTACGATTTTACTATACCATTCACTTTTAAGTGCAACCTTATAATGTTCCTCGGGATTCTCCCAAGACTTCGGTGGCTTAACTAATATATTTTCTAATTTCATATTCATTTACG
Organism: Bacillus sp. 95MFCvi2.1; assembly: GCF_000374965.1. Taxonomy (NCBI): domain Bacteria; kingdom Bacillati; phylum Bacillota; class Bacilli; order Caryophanales; family Bacillaceae; genus Bacillus; species Bacillus sp. 95MFCvi2.1. The sequence continues at coordinate 11,787 of NZ_KB895732.1, forward strand.
TTCACCTCTTTTTCAAACTCTACATGTTTTGTGTAACATTGGTTCTTGATTAGCTGACTTATATCTATAAAGAAGTACAGAAAATCCTGCATATGTAAGATTCTCATCAAATAGCTCATAAAAATATTTTAATCTTTTACGCATAGCTAATTTTAAACTTTCATCATATTCCGCTAAATGTGATTGACTCATAACCATATTTGTATAATTTTCAATCTCTGAATCTGATGATTTTATGTATTTGAAATCATCAGAGAAATAAAGCTGCAGTTCATGCTTTTCAAAGCTTTGTTCCCAATACTGGCGATCCCAAACATCAATTTTCGCTGCAATAGCCTCTTCGACTGCGCTTTTTACTGGATATGGAGGTATTTCTCTATAATAAATAGGTGCTGCAGCTAAAATTCCACCAGGCTTAAGGACTCTGATATATTCTTTGATAGCTTGTTCTCTATCTTGAATAAATGAAGTAACATTACTACAAAAAACTAAATCAAAGCTGTTATCTTCAAACATTAAAGCTGTTCCATCTGAACAATAAAACTCCACATTTTCCAAATTATTTTTCAAAGCTTTATTTTTAGAAAATTCAACCGATATTGGATTAATATCTATTCCAACAACTTCGGCATTAGGTAAAGTTGAAGCAAACTCTATGCATGAAAAACCAGTATTTGAACCAACTTCTAAAATACGAGCATTTGGTTTCAAATTACTTTCTTTAATAATCGTTCGAATTGTTTCATACCCTCCAGAACACATATTCGGTTCTCTTACTAATCCTACTAAACTTGAAAAATCCATTGTTTCAATCTGAGAAATCGTAAGGTCTTTTACAATAGTTTTAGTCATATTAGTTTTAATCTTCCCTTCAAAATTGTTTTTCATAAGACGCTTCATTTTGATATTAAAATAAAATGTTTTGTGTAGAACGAATACATATAAAATTCAATCAATCTTTCCATGTATACTCATGTTCAGATGTTAATGGTTCGTTTTCACATACATAAAACTTTAAAAATAAAGCAAATTATTATAAATTTACCAATTAAAAAACTTTTCATACACAAATTACCAAAAGATACGATTCTAATTATATATATAATTTTGAATTTTTCAAGTCTTGTATAAATTATTTGTATAAAAAAGGAAAAATTCTTTTTTTTAAGGAACGATTATTATTAACATAATTTGCATAAAAACAATTTCATTATCTAAGTATTTAGAACATATTAAAGCATCCATTTTTTGTATGTTAATATAATTTTTTGTTATATTTCTAATTCGCATTAACACTATAATTAACTATAAAAATACCATCTTGATATGATTGTGATTTTTTACTTAATTTCCAATCATATCAAGATGTTTTAAGTCATTTATTAAACTTGTGATTACTTGACACAGCAGAGCTATTTGCAATATATAAGATAACATTTCATTATCCTATAAAAATGTAAAGATCGAATATTTAACTACGACGCAGCATTTTAATATCGTTATATCGCTTAAAATATCTTATGAAATGAAACAAAATATTAAGTTAATGATTAATTTTTATATTCAGAAATTAAAAAATATTATTGACATGATAAGCTTACCAGAATGTATGGTTTTTATATAAATCACTATGAAAGGAAGATTTTTTATGCAAAAAAAAATTGAATATTTATTTTTTATTGTTGGGCTTTTACTTCTTTCTTTAGGAATAAATATGATGAAAACTATCACTTCATTTGGATTAAGCCCTTATGACTCTTTATTTATTGCTTTATATCAAAAATTTGGTATTAGTATAGGGTTTTGGATTTTTATTATTAATTTATTCTTTACTCTAATTGTATTAATTGTAAATAAAAAACAAATAACGATTGGGACAGTACTGACAATGATCTTAATTTCTGTTTTTGTAGATTTTATAGGTTCCATAGATTGGATAATGGGAATCATTATATCGTTGCCAAAATATATGACAATAATTTTAGGTAATTTATGTGTGGGTATAGGAATAGGAATCTATGTTTCTTCGCAAATTTGTGCTGCTCCACAAGAGGCTTTTGTTTTAACGGTATCTACAAATTTGCATTGGTCTTTCAGAAAAACAGAAATTTCATTGGCTTTTATATTTTTAATTACTAGTTTCCTACTTGATGGTCCTATTTATATAGGTACTATCATACTTTCATTTACAACTGGGTGGATTATTCAAGCTGCTATTAATTTTAGTGGACAATTTTTACAAAAAATTAATACTTATAACAAAACAGCAATGTAGAAGGAAAAAACAAAGTAGAATTAATGAATACTCCTCCACCTAGGCATAGATTTGAGGTGGAGGGGACAAAGTATCGACTTAATAAATGATTAACACAAGTGAAATTGACACTTCCTTATAAGGAAATGGCTGGTATCCACACTCTATATTAAGCGAGTCAAAACAAAGAGCTTTTCTAACGAGATATGCCTCATTCTCCTGTTATAGTTTAATTTCCCCCTCTAAACTCTTTAATGAATAATTTTTTGGGAATTGATAAATTGTTCTTCTCCAAAAAAGATGACCATTGAAAAGAGCACCCTCAATGGTCTAAAAAATTATAAAGAAGGTACTTTTAAAAATAGGCCCCGTACCATTTTCCTAGGCTGATCATTACATTCTTCAAACGCTTCTCTTCCATGAGCAAGTGTATCATTAGAAAAAATTATACCCTGATTAGAATACAGCTTTAGCTTTAAAAAATAAGGGCTACCCTCTTGAGCCAAATCTACTAAATAATCATGAGCTTCTTTTAAATAAGGAATCCTTTTAAATCCGTATTGCCAATCGGCTGTAGCGTCTAAAGTGAAACGTGATATTACCGTCTCATTTTCATAAGCAAATGCTGGACCAACATACTCTGCATTATTGTTCATTGTTCCAATTCTCCTAAGACTTTCAGGATGTAACTAAACCTATTGATCAAGCTGGTAGTAACGATATATTAGTTACAGAAAATCTAGACATAGCAATTAAGCATGTAGAAAGGCTATTTAAGGAATCAAAGAAGGTTCTTCTCGAACAATATATTGACCTTCCCGTTATGAATTTTGATGGGGTTGCATATAATGGAGAGATTCAATTTCTATCTGTTTCACAAAAAATTGGGAATTGTTATGATTATGTCCAAAATAGAGAAAGTATTGCAACAATTTTACTTAATGAAAAAGAGATATATACCAAGGCGAAACACTATGTTGAAAAGTGTCTTTCAGCTCTAGGCATTAAATCTCTAGTATTTCATTTAGAAGTTTTTACATCAGATATGGATAATTATGTTTTCTTAGAAATCGCAGGTAGATATCCAGGGTCTGGAATAACGAATTTAATAGAGAAGGTTTTTAAAATTGACCTTGTTAAAATTAGCTATGATCTAGATTGTCAGATACCAATCAATCCTCTTCAGGATGATCAAATATTTAACGATATTAAACCAACAGCGATGCTTCTACTTCCATCGCCAATAAAAAAAACAATTTTAATTCGCGGCGTATCCGGCATCAAACAATTACCTAAAAATATAATAGGATCTGAGATTCAAAGTCCTGGTAATTTAGTAAGCTATTCATCTATTGATGCTTTCCAGTCTTTAGCACGTATATATATATCAGATGAAAATCTTGTAGATATAGAGAATACAATTAATGAAATTAAATCAAAAATCAAATTTGAATATGAGGAAGTGTAATAATATGGTGAATTCACAAGCTGTTTTAACTCGAGAATATAAAGTAAGTAGCATGGATTTAGCGAATACTGGTAGAAAATCAATTGATTTCGCACAACTTGATATGCCTGGTTTAATGGAGCTTCGAAATTACTTTGGCGACAAAAAACCACTGGCAGGGGCTAAAATTGCGGGCTGTTTAAATATGACCGTTCAAACAGCTGTTTTTATTGAAACCTTACTTGCACTAGGTGCTGAGGTAAGATGGTGTTCAAGTAACACTCATTCTACGCAAGATGAAGCGGCAGCTGCGTTAGCAGATCGTGGGATCCCAGTCTTTGCATGGAAAGGCCAAACCACAGAAGAGTATATTTGGTGTATAGAACAGACGTTTTTCTCTAATGGAGAATGGTGGCCAAACTTATTCTTAGATGATGGTGGTGATTTGGTACAATTAGCTCACGATAAATATGGAGAATATTTACATATGATTAAAGGGGTCTCTGAAGAAACGACAAGTGGTGTTAACCTTTACCGTAAATGGGCACGTAATGGGGACCTAAAAATACCGGTTATTAATGTAAACGATGCACCTACAAAACAAAAATTTGATAATTTTTATGGTTGTAGAGAGTCCTTAATTGATGGTTTAAAGAGAGCAACTGATATTATGATTGGTGGTAAAGTAGCTGTTGTGTGTGGTTATGGATATGTAGGAAAGGGATGTGCTAATTTATTACGTAGCTACGGAGCTCGTGTGTATGTAACTGAAGTAGATCCTATCGCAGCTTCACAAGCGGCTATTGATGGCTTTGAAGTAAAGAAATTAAGCGATGTTCGTGAATTAGGAGATATTTTTGTTACAGCGACTGGTAATATAGAAATCATCACATTAGATGATATGATGCAAATGAAAAATGGAGCAATTTTATGTAATATGGGTCATCGAGATGTTGAAGTAAATATTGCTTCTGTAGATAATTTTCCAAAAACAAGTATACGCCCATATGTTGATTCATACATTCTTCCTAATGGAAAATCAGTAATTATTCTTGGTAGAGGAAAAGATGTCAATCTTGCATGCGCAACTGGACATCCAGATTTTGTAATGAGTACCTCCTTAACAAATCAAGTTTTTGGTTTAATGATATTACATCAAAGTCAATTTGAAAAAGCCGATATATATGCTTTACCTAGAACTTATGATGAATTAAATGCTCAAATGCATTTAAAAAACATGAACATAGAAATTGATTCCCTTTCTGATGAACAACTTGATTATATGGGGCTTATTAGAGGCGAACAATTAAAACCAGATAGCTACCTTTATTAATAAACATATAGTGTAAAATTTTCAAATAAATAGAAAAAATAACGGAAATACATTCCATTTTTTCTAATATTAAGTTATAATGTTTTATATACGGATACTCTCCTAATTTTCATAAAATTGGGGTATGTTTTTTGCCTAAAAGAACCACTGTTCTCCCAGTGGTTCTTTTTCATTTGGCTCTGTTAAAACGGTCAACCCATTGCTTCAATCGAGAATGGAGACCATTAACATTTTGGATATGATACAAGCCTTTGATAACGTGCTTCCCATCATTTGATTTAATTCGATAATGTTCTCTTTTGCATAGGTTTTGTAAGCTCTCCAAGCATCTGTAACAAGGACATTATCAGGTGTTAGCTTAGAGCCAATCATACTCTCTACCTTTGTTTTCACAACACGCCCCATACAAGCAACCTTGGAGACAGTTGCTTTCGTGCGGTCTCTTGCAACAAGCACACAGACATGTTCGTGACTAATCCCTCTGTGCTTAAACTTCCCACCACGGTTACGAGGTTTACGGTCAGAAATGCCACGTTTACCTTTTTCAGAGTATAAGAAATAGGTCTCGTCTACTTCAACGATACCTTCAAATTGCTTAAAATCCATTTGTTTGAGAGCATTTAACAGTTTGTGTCTCCAATAAAAAAGTGTAACCCAAGTAATAACCTCTACGATTTCGGCTGATTTTCGTAAGGAATAGCCTTTGAACATACAATCAACAAATGTAATCCATTCGTCTCCTTTTCGAGTACGATAAAGAACAGTATTGGTCGTGTCAGTAAATGTCTTGTTACAACATTTACAACGATAGCGTTGGCGACCATTATATTTTCCGAACCCAACAACGTGCTCAGACGTACAATGAGGACATTCAAAACCTTCTTTGAAACGAGTTTCTCGCATTTCGTTGATTAAACGACCACCAACAGATGAAGAAGGCTCAACATAGCGTTTTACCCATTGAAACACCCGTTCTTTTTCCGTGTGTGACAAATTTCCAATATGTTTCAATAGGGGTTCAGTAGTATCGCCATAAACCTAACGAAATTAAATACCTCAAAACCAAAAAAATTGACATCTCCAGTTGAAAATGGACAATTTTTTTGGTTTTGAGGCGTTATAAAATCCTTAAGTTGATGGATATGGGGTCACTTCATAACATCAGTGGTTTCTTATTTTTGGTTTTTAAAATATTTTTCTTTAATGATTTTTATATATTGTTTTTTTTCTGTTAGTTCAAATATAAATAATGCTTTTTTCATGAAATTAAAACCATCTTTTTTAGGTTGCTGAAGTTTTATTAAATTTAAACCTTTTTCAAAGTATAGTTCACCTAATAGGTATAAACTATTTATATTAATAGCTAATCTAATGCCCATATCACTATATTTTATTGCTTCTTCATGTTTACACATGAGCTGTAAACATTTTGTTAAAGTATAAATAATTCTTAATTTAATTTCTTTGTTTCTAGGGAAATCTATCTTATTAAAATTATTTAAACATTTTTTTAATATATTAATGCTTTTTTCATATTCTTTATTTTCTGCATGTATTACAGCCATAGTATGCATGATATCTATTTCTATTTCCGATAAAAAATCAACATTGGTTAAAGTTAATTTTAATGATTTATTTAAAATATTTAAAGCATTTTTTGTTGATCCATTTACATTAAATATAGCAATTGCTTCATGCCATAGTAGAAATTGTTTATCTTCTTTTTGTTGGAAATTATTTTCGTTTTTTTCTCTTTTTATTATTTCATAAAGTTCTTTATATTGTTTTTGCTTTATGCAATCTCTTATTACATACTTTACATTTTCTACATATTTTAATTTTTTATTTTGCGTTAGTGCAAATATATAATTTGGATCAATACCAAGTTTTTCAGCTAGTTGATATAATAATATGCTAGATGGATAAATAATTCCTTTTTCTATCTTACTAATTTGACTTTGTGAACATATTCCCTTACATAATTCAATTTGTGATATATTTTTTTTATTCTGAGTTCTTTAATAATAATACCAAGATCGTAAAATTCCATTTTTCCCCTTATAAGTTAACAATTTATTCTTATAAGAATATTTTTCACCTTTCAATATAATGTAAAATCAGTATAGTTTCAATTGTTAGTTCTCTATATTTACCAAGCTATAAGGGTAGCTCCTACCCCTAAGAAAAATACCAATTACATGGAAATTACAGTAAATGGAAGAATGGTATATTTCCTTTAAGAAAAAGTTTAAAAATATCTTTGTGATGGTCGCCAGTTTTTGGAGCATTATGTTTTTTACGTATAAGGATAGATTGTTACAATAAAAATTGCGTAGAGTATGAAAGATGAAGCTATAGACTTTACATGGGGAGAGATTATATGAAATCAATAAAAATACCTCGAAAAGTAGATGAATTAGGGCGTGTGACAATCCCCAAGGAACTTAGAGATACTTTAGATATTAAAGAAAAATCTCCATTAGAGATTTTTGTAGAGGGGAAAAAAATGGTTTTACAAAAGTATCAACCTAACGGTGTATGTGCAATAACAGGAGAAGTATCTGATAAAAATATTTCTTTAGCAGACGGAAAAATTACGTTAAGTCCAGAGGGTGCAGAGCTTTTAATAGAGGAATTACAGAAGTATCTTGTAAAATAATTGGCTCTGAAAAAACAAATTGCAGCACTTACAGAAAATGTTATTTTGTTATTCATACATTAGGGAATGTTATAGGATGAGTACAGTATCCATTCATTTGTTTACTATCGATAATCATACTTATGTAAAAAACTAGTGTGGATCTAGCTGATTCTTTTTTGTCCATGATGCTCTAATCTCTTTGTTTGTTATGTTTTGAATGTATACTTTTGTTAGTTATTTTGTAGGGAATAGGTAAAGTGAAATATAGTTTAATTAAGGAAAAGAAAGTAAACTAATATTCAAAAGTTTACTTTCTTTTTTTGTTTAAAATTTGAAATTGTAATTTACCCCCAGAGTGACCCCTCATTCCCTGAATCGTTTCCGTACCCCCTCGCACTTCTGCTGATGCTTCTAAACAGCTAGATAGCTGAGTTAAAGAAGTAGTAGCGACATTTTGGCTCATCCATACACATAAAGCGACTAAATCTTTTGCTTGGTACTTACTAGTTCGCTGGACAAAACCAGCATCTTTAGCAAGATCTCGTAAGATATTTTGGGATATGAAGTTTTGAATTTCTTGAGCAAATAGTTGTAATTCATCAGATACAGAAACAAACATATAAAGGTTCTGTTGCAAAGTTTCAAAAAGCAGAAACAGGTATTAATAAATGAGGGGAACCATTTAGGCAGTGACTAATAATTTATGTGCTTCTTTGTACGTTGAAAAACCGCAGTTTGGCTGCAAATTGCGGTTTCGTTTATATATAGCATGAATAGTTTCGATTCCTTTCAAGGTACGTGAAGCGTGGCGAAGATTTTGAAATCCTGCGGATTTTGAAAAACGTCGCTTGATATGTCTATGATCCTGTTCGATGAGATTATTGAGATGCTTAACGGTGCAATGTTTCGTATGCACATAAAAACCTTTATTTTTCAGTATTTTGAACGCACAAAGTAGGGCAGGACCCTTGTCTGTTGTGAGAACCGTTGGTTCTCCAAAAGCTTTCACTAACCTTTTCATAAACATATAGGCGGCTTGATGATCCCTTGTTTTACGACGTTGGATATCCAATGTGTATCCTTCTTGATCAATCGCACGATAAAGATAACACCACTCTCCTTTGACTTTGATGTAGGTTTCATCTAAATGCCATATGAAATGTGCTGATTTATTTTTCTTCTTCCAAATTTGATAAATCAAATTGCTATATTCATGTACCCAACGCATGATTGTTGTTGGGTACATGGAAACTCCACGTTCTTTCAGGATTTCAGATACATCACGATAACTTAAAGAAAAACGGCAATAATAGCCGACGGCTACCAAAATAATATCTTTCTTGAACTGTTTTCCTTTAAAATATCCCATGCATCATGCTCCCCAAATCATTTTTCTTACATTTTAATTTTGCTTAGACAACTTTGCAACAGAACCTCAAAGAAAGTACCATTTAGCATAAATAAATTCCACATAGATTCACATATAGAAGGGTTGTACCGTAGAGAAAGCGATTAACTCTTGCAAGATCACTATATAAGAAACCCCCACCTCGAAGCTATGCTCAGGTGAGGGAATATTCGTCTTTCTAAACCTCTAATTCTTTACTAATACCATTTATATAATCCATTGTTACATTTAAATTAGTCATTTTTTCCATCGCTTCACTTTTAGACATATATCCAGCACGTACGTGATATGCTAATTCATATACATACGGATGAAACTGAAACTTTTCTATATGATCAAATAATAAAAAACTATTCAAACGACAATTTGAGGAACACGAATCTGTATCTTTAGGTTGTTTCCAGCCTATCTTTTTTAATTCCTCTACAATTTCTTCTTCTTTATAATTTGAAACATATAAAGGATTAACTAGATTTTGAGTTACTTCTACTCTACTTCTGCTCTTACCAAGATGGTTCCAAGCATTTGGAGAAATTAAAGCCATTTTCTGTTCATATTTATCAATAAGCATTTGGATAAAATCACTTTTAAGTACAGCGGAATCAGTCATTTGCCCAGGTGTCCATCCTCCAGCCATTAGAGGGATTTCTAATTTTTTTGCTAGATCAACCCCTGTTTCAAAAACTAATCCAATACATGATCCACACGCTGTAGTAGAATACATATAAGTTGTTTTATCAAACTCTCCTTGAATACTTCCTCTATAAATCTCATTCATTATACTTTTAGGATATTTAATAATATGATGATCGATATTTAAATTATCTAGTACTGTTTTCATATTTTGACTAGTAACATTAGACAAATAACCATTATCCAACGTCATTGCTAAAATATTCAGTTTATATTTTTCTTTCAATAATTTAAGAGCAAAGGAACTGTCTTTACCGCCACTATATAGAACTAGACAATCATATTTCAAATTGCTTGTCTTTTTCTTTTCAATAAACTCTCCTAAATTAACCTCATTCCAATTAGGTATACCATTAAAATCGTGACAGTAATTACAGACCCCCTCTTCATCAAATGTAATATCAGGAAATGTTTCTGGTAACACACAATTCGTACAAGTCTTAAGATTGTAATGTACTTTTAAACCTTGATCACCATTTTCAAATGAGACTTTTTTATTCGTAATCATCATTCAAACTCCCATCTCAACATCATTTTTATTACTTTTTATATTGAATAAAGTACTAACTATAATTTTATTTCTATTTATACATAAAATAAGTTATTATCAGTAGAAAACTAATAACGTTTATTCTAAATTATTTCTACATTATTTATATAATTACTAAAGGGATTCCAATTATTCACCTATACTTAATAAATAAATCCTTTGGAAATCATTCTACTTAAGGCATCATGTAAGAGATTCTCTCGTACGCCTGTATACATCCTTACATATTTTAAATGCCCTTCTTTTTGTTCATTCCGTGGCACCGCCCAACAATCTGTTACTAAAATACCAGTTTGATAAAATAAGTCCTCTATATATTTACTTATACTATTTTTTTCTTTTTGATATTTAGCAGGTACTTCAAAAATCATGTATGGACAATATTCACCTACATGTATCGAATCTAATGGGTATTTAAGATCTTCCAGAAAAGCTTTTTTCAGGAAACTATCTTTTCTTTCTTTTTCTAAGTACAGATTCTCAAGGAAAACATTCGAATCTTCTGAATCAATCCATTTTTCCATGGCCTTTTGAAATATACCATTGTAATTATACGTATGAATAACCCTATATTCATTAACAATTTTATCCAAAACATTTGGTGTTGCCCATATAGCTCCAATTCCCCATCCATTACAATGAAATTGTTTTCCTAAAGATCTTACACCAAAAATTAAATCTTCAATTCCGTTTTCTTTAATTAATTCCCAGTTATCCTCTAATATAGAAAGTGCAGAAGTTTTGAATACATCCTTATCTGAGGTGCTTCCATAGTAAGCATTATCAATTAATAAACCACATCGATAGTGTACTGACAGTTTTATGATTCCTTCAACTAGCTCCTTAGACCAATTATTTCCTGTAGGATTGTGCTGCGTATTAATTACTATAAAAGATGTAAATTTAGTGTTACTCTGTTCTATTTCCTCTAATATTTGCTGGAAATCTTCTAATGAAGGAGTAAAATTATTAGCTGGATTGAGTAATATCTTTTTAGCTGTAAAGCCTAATGGTTTAAAAACCCCTTCATAGTCCCAGGCTGGATCCGTCGTTATAAAGACTGGTTTTAGATCACTTTTACTTGTTTTATCTAGCATATACCTTCCAAAATCAACCATAGAGCTTCTAGTTCCATTCCAAGTAACACCTACTTCTATTTTCTTACCAAACTCGTTACTTACTTTTTCAGTATTAAATATATATTTTTTTAAAGATTTCCTAAAGCTAGGTAAACCATACATTGATATCTGATAACCACTTTCATATGGTTCAGTATCTCCTAAATTTTTAAGTAATTTCTCTGGTACCCGTTCCCACGTTTCCCCTAAAGCAAGTGGAATAGGCTCATACTCTTTCCCCTCTTTAATATGATATTGTAGGTATTCTGTATCTACCAAATGGTTAGGTTTTACATCATCTAATAATAAGCTTTCCAAAGTTTTAGTATTCATATGGTTCCCTCCACTATTAATTAAAAACTTTCAATAACTTACTTTCTGTATCTATTACTGCACTTCCACCAATTGGAAGTGTCACCATAGGCTCAGTATGACCTAAATCTACATCTAACATAATAGGAATATCAACTTTACCAAAGAAATAATTTAAGATCTCATCAAAAGATTCGGCCCCAGAACTTGAAGGTATAGGGTTAGAATGCCGTCCAATAATTAATCCCTTTATTTCGTTAAAAACATTATGTAATTGTAATTGCATAAGATATGCTAAAAATTTATCAGGACTATACCCCTCTGTTTCTAAGAAAAGTATCTTATCTTTAAAAGAAGGCATATACTTGGTTCCTAACATTAAACTTATAATATTCAAATTCCCCCCAATTAAAATACCTTCACATTTTCCATGATTAAAAACCCTCCACTCCCCTTTTCCATTACTTAACCTTCTGCGACCATCCTCTTTATCCCACCATAGAACCTCTTGAGTCCATTCCTGTGGAGGTAACAGATTAAAGGAAGTATTTCTAGTAAATAAAATATTCTCGAAATTTGTTATTGAATACTCCCATGGACCATTAAATTCTCCCCATTCAGATATTACCATTGGTCCATGGAATGTTTTTTGTCCAGTTTCTTTATAAGCTGCTAATAATAATGCTGTGGCATCACTATAACCAATAATGGGTTTAGGGTTTTCTTTTAATAAATTCCAATTAATATACGGTAATAAGGCAATAGTTGTCCATCCACCGACAGCAAAAACTATTCCCTTTATTTCATCATCTAATAAATATTGATGAAATTCTTCCACTAAATTTTTAGCGAAATTTAAGTCATAGGTTATATTTTTCTTACATGATTCTCCTACTTGAATGTTATACCCTCTAGTTTTTAAAGCTTCTATTGCCCTTTCAAACCTATTAGGAAATAAAAATGGAGCAGGCGAAGAGGGAGCCCATACTACTAATTTGTCATCTTTTTTAAGATGCACAATACATCACCTCAGTTAAATATTCATTTTTCTACACTTTACAATATTTACTATCCAATTATGAATGATACCAAATATTTGAAAACTTCTCAAATTAAATGTCATTCTATTTAGTTAATTATAAATCTTCTAAAATATATCTTGCTTTATACTTAAAACAAAAAATTTATTATACATAAAAATTAAAATTATATTTAACATTTATTCAGACTATAATTACACCTATTGTTTACATTTTTTCGTTAAAAATCCATTATATAAATAAAATTTCAAAGAAATAGAAAATTTAGCAAAAATATCATTTCTAAATTATTGACATATTCTGATTTTTGTTTTATATTGAATTCACGGGGCCATAGCCAAACGGTCAAGGCAGGAAGCTTCTACTTCTGATTAATGGTTCGAATCCATTTGGCCTCT
>NZ_KB895733.1:0-23069 GCF_000374965.1 Bacillus sp. 95MFCvi2.1
ATATCTCCATGATCTCTAATGTACATAATTGTATTTTTTATCCCATCTATTAGCAGTATTAACGTTGAACTGAAATAGGTAGCTGTACAAAATTAATAACATGTACAAAAAGTACATGCCATCATGATATATAATTGCACATAATAAAATGAATCTATATATAATAAAGTGAATATATTTAAAGTAATGTAATTTGTGGTTTTATAAAAAAGAATGTTAATAGACCATTTGATATGTTTAAAAGTTTACTCCATCATACGAAAAGCAATAACAAAACAAAGCAATCCATTTTTAAAGTGAAGGAAAACAAAACTACTTTTCATCTTGTATCCAATGAAAATGTGCAAATAATATTAGATCATTTACCTACTTGAAGAGATAAACAAATCTTTAAAATCATGTGTCTAACAGGTGCAAGGATAGGAGAAGTCTTAGAACTGTAAATAGAAGACATTCCATATCCTGATTCATCTAAAGAACTTGGAGTGTTAGAAAATATTAAGTCAAAAGGTAAGACTAGAAATTTATACATTCCGATGTCATTACTTGATGAAATAGATGATTTTATTATGGAAGATAGAAATAAAATTGATACAGAACATGGAAATTTATTTGTATCACAGCAAAAATAAAATTTAGGGAAACCGTTAACGTATTTAGGGATATATTCCGTTTTTAATGTGGTGAAAAAGAAAGTTGGCATCGAGTTTAATTTCCATGATTTAAGACATACCTATATCACACAATTAATAGAGAATGGCATGGATATAAGTGTGGTTAGAATTATTGCGGGTCATGAATACGTTACTACCACCCAACAATATACGCATATTTCGAATCAACATCTTGAGAATAGTTTAAATAGATATTGGAGCAAGAGTGCTTTGATGTAGATTTGAAATAAAAACGTACCGTTTATAATAAAGATGTACTATTTAAAATAAAGTTATACTGGTTGTATAAAAATATCAAAAATGTCTAATGTTGAAGAAGTCCCCCCATAACCGGCGTCAAAACTTGTTCTTCTATCAGAATCTGTTCTAATACTTTTGAAATCGTAGGAATTAGATAAGTTACTACGGAATTAGAGGGAAAAAGATATAGGGTTCGTTCCCCTGATGATGGAGTAATACTTGTTGAAAAATTCATTGGTAAAATCGTTTAATTGTAATATCGTTAATCCACAATAAATATTTATATCATCAACTCTAAATAATAGTGAATCAATAATCGTGGCTCAAATAGGCAAGCATTATTTTGGGCGAAATGAAATTTTATTGCGAACTAGAGCTTTTTTTAATTTCGCCCAAAATTCTTTAGCAAAATTAAAAAGTATACATTTGTATACCATTCAATTAAACTTTAATATTAAATTCTTTGATTAATTCATTTAAAATAAAGTCTATTGATTGTATTTGTCCAATTAGATTTTCTCTTACACATGCTAATTCATTTTGTGTTAATTGCCTAATTAGAATATCTTTTCTTAATTTTAACCTGTAAATATAGTCCTCAATTTTACCACGTCGGAATGTCTCGGCCATTTTAATTACCCCTAATCTTATATGTATACGAATGTATACATATATTCCTTAAATTACTTTTATTGTGTTTTAATAATTATTAATTAAAATTTTTTATATTTCACCAATTTTCGATATTACAATTATATAGTGTGAAAAAACAATTAAAAAATAAGAAGTACTTTGGATAAAATTTTTCAAAATGCTTCTTTTTCAGGTGTTTTAGGAAAAATTTATTATAAAAATAAACTGCCTCTTTAGCTCAATATCAACATCTTATACTTTTATGTATGCTTTTATTCATTTTCATTTTAAACTTTATTTAAATTCAGTTTTTTAATAAAAAAGTCGTATCTTAAGAAATTAGATACGACTTTTTTGTTTTTCTAAGATATTTTGCGATTACTTAATGGTAAAATAAGAACGATTAATTAATTA
Organism: Bacillus sp. 95MFCvi2.1; assembly: GCF_000374965.1. Taxonomy (NCBI): domain Bacteria; kingdom Bacillati; phylum Bacillota; class Bacilli; order Caryophanales; family Bacillaceae; genus Bacillus; species Bacillus sp. 95MFCvi2.1. The sequence continues at coordinate 1,962 of NZ_KB895733.1, forward strand.
ATTAAATAAAGGAGCTTAACAATGGGAGCAGAATTAAACCAACGACTATTTAGTGCTGCAGACAATCTTCGTAGCAAAATGGACGCATCAGAATACAAAAACTATCTACTAGGATTGATTTTCTACAAATACTTATCCGATAAGTTACTAGAAAAAGTAGTTGAATTAGCAGATGAGTCATGTGAAGAATACAACACACCAAATAAACAAACTGAGTTGTACATGGAACTATTAGCAGATGATGATACAAAAAAAGATTTGATTGAAACGTTGATTGATACCTTAGGATACGATATTGAACCAGAGTATCTTTTCAACATTCTAACCATTCAAGCCAAACAAAATACATTTCAATTGAATGATTTGAATAAGGGTTTTATTCAATTATCAACAAAATATGATCAATTTAGTGGGTTGTTTGATGATGTCGATTTACAATCGAAAAAATTAGGAGCCGATGATCAACAACGTAATGTAACTATTACCGAAGTTTTGAAGAAGTTGGATGATGTAGATGTAATCGGTCATGATGGAGATGTGATTGGCGATGCCTACGAATTTCTTATTAGCCAATTCGCTTCAGAAGCTGGGAAAAAGGCTGGAGAATTCTATACTCCTCACATGGTATCAGACATGATGGCTCAAATTGTTGCTATTGGTCAAGAAGACAAGAAACTATTTAGCGTGTTTGATCCAACCATGGGATCGGGTTCTTTGATGTTGAATGTCAGAAACTACTTAAACTATCCTGATAGTGTTAAATATCATGGACAAGAGTTGAATACGACAACCTATAACTTAGCAAAAATGAATTTGATCTTGCATGGTGTAGATAAAGGAGATATGCGATTGCGAAATGGGGACACCTTGAATAAGGATTGGCCAACAAATGAACCTTATACGTTTGATTCAGTATTAATGAATCCACCATACTCTGCAAAATGGTCTTCAGATGATACGTTCTTAGATGATTCTCGTTTCAATCGTTACGGGAAGTTAGCACCAAAATCAAAAGCAGACTTTGCTTTTCTTTTACATGGGTTCTATCATTTGAAAGATTCCGGAACAATGGCAATCGCCTTACCGCATGGGGTACTGTTCCGTGGAGCTGCAGAAGGTGTGATTCGTAAGAAATTACTAGAAGATGGCAGTATTGATGCTGTAATTGGTATGCCAGCAAACTTATTCTTTGGGACATCAATTCCAACAACAGTCATCATCTTGAAGAAGAATCGTACCATTCGAGATGTGTTATTTATTGATGCAAGTAATGAGTTTACGAAAGAAAAGAATCAAAATAAACTTTCTAAAGAAAACATTGATAAGATTGTTGAAACATATAAGAAGCGAGAAGATGTTGAGAAATATGCTCATGTCGCTACCTTTGATGAAATCAAAGAGAATGATTTCAATTTGAATATCCCTCGATACGTAGATACCTTTGAAGAAGAGGAACCAGTGGATATGGCTTCAATTGGTGCAGGAATCAAAGAGATTCGCAAAGAAAAAGCAGCCTTAGAACAAAATCTATTTGAGACGATTTCTTCACTTCAATTTGGAGAAGAAGATGCTGAATGGATCAAAGGAGCATTAGAGGTGTTTAATCGTGAAAAATAATCATACACCAGAAATTCGATTTGCAGGATTTACTGGGGATTGGGAAAAGCGTAAGTTATCGGATATTAAAGATGTTCGTGATGGAACACATGATTCTCCAAAATATTACAATGAAGGATTTCCATTAGTTACTTCAAAAAATTTAACAGAAAATGGTTTGGACATGACTAATGTTTCACTTATTTCTGAAGAAGATTATCAATCGATTAATAAAAGATCCAAAGTTGATATTGGGGACATTATTTTTGGGATGATTGGTACAATAGGTAATCCAGTTATAGTTGATAGAGAAAATTTTGCAATTAAAAATGTAGCCCTTATTAAACATGGTGGTGAGGTTACAAATGAGTTTCTAATACAGTTATTGAAGTCAACAATATTTGGAAAATATATACGAAATGAGAACGCAGGAAATACTCAAAAGTTCTTAGGATTAAGTAAGATAAGAGATTATCAATTTCTATCACCCTCTTATCAAGAACAAAAGGAAATAGGAAACTTTTTTAAACAATTAGACGATACAATCGTTCTTCAGCAGCAAGAACTAACCACCCTCAAACAAACAAAACAGGGCATCTTGCAAAAAATGTTTCCAAAAGAAGGGGAGTCCGTACCAGAAGTTCGTTTCCCACGATTTACTGGTGATTGGGAACAGTGTAAATTATCAGAAGCTGTTAACGTGTTGGATGGGGATCGAGGTAAAAATTACCCATCAAATGGTGATCTATTAGAAGCAGGACACACATTGTTTCTTAGTGCATCAAACATAACTAAGAATGGATTCTCTTTTGAATCTAACCAATATATAACAGAAGAAAAGTCAAGTTCACTTGGGAATGGCAAGTTAGAACTGAATGACATAGTAGTAACTTCACGTGGTTCATTGGGACATATCGCTTGGTATAATGCTGATGTACAGAAGCATATACCTTATGCCCGAATTAACTCTGGGATGTTGCTACTTCGTTCAAAAGAAAAAGTTAATCCAAGTTTCTTAACACAATTTCTTAAATCTCCACTAGGAAAAAAGCAGATTGATCTAATTAGCTTCGGAAGCGCCCAACCACAATTGACTAAGAAAGATGTCTCAAATTATAAGATATCTATTCCAAGTTTCGATGAACAATCTATTATTGGAGTGTTTTTTGATGATATGGACACCCTCATCACACTTCATCAGCGTGAATTAGATGCCCTAAAAGAAACGAAAAAAGCATTCCTGCAAAAGATGTTTGTCTAAGTGAAAAGAAGAGAGGGAGAAACATGACAAAGATATCACATAATGATGAAGCTGAAGTGGAATGTCGCCTGATTGAGGTTCTAGGGGAAGGACATAATCAGTGGAGTTATCGCCCAGATTTAAAATCTGAAGAAGACTTGTGGAAGAACTTGCGTCAAAAGATTACGCAAAATAACTTATCAGAAATTGGAGATCATCCAATTTCTGATAAAGAATTTGACACTATTAAAACAGAATTACTATTGAGAACACAGACACCTTTTGATGCTGCGAGATGGCTTAAAGGGGAAAATGGAATCTCTAGAATTACGATTGAACGTGAAGATGTTTCCCTAGGTTCAATGTCGTTAGTGTTGTATTCCAACCAAGACATTGGTGGTGGGATATCTACATACGAAGTCGTTAATCAGATTGCGAAACAAAAAGCAAACATAGATGGTCGTAATCGTCGATTTGACGTGACACTTTTAATCAATGGGCTACCGATTGTTCAAATTGAATTGAAACAGGTTCGTGCCAAAGACGGCGTATTCCAAGCCTATAATCAAGTCAAGAAATATGCAGAAGAAGGGATGTTTAGAAATAATATCTTTTCTACTCTTCAGTTATTTGTTATTTCTAACGAACAGACGACTCGCTACTTTGCCAATGCGATGCCAAAAGACATGCATCGAAAATTTATCTTTAGTTGGCGAACCAAAGACAATCGAAAAGTTGAAAATCTCTATGAGTTTTGTAAACAAGTTTTGAATATACCTGATGCTCATCGGTTAATTGCCAACTATACAATTGTCAGTGAGGATCAAGATAACAAGACATTGATGGTATTACATCCTTACCAAGTCCATGCGATTGAAGCACTATTTACTGCTGCGAACAAGCATCAATCAGGGTATGTCTGGCATGCAACAGGTTCTGGCAAGACCTTAACTAGTTTTGTCTCTACCAAACTATTAGCACGAAAGTCTGGAATAGATCGTACGATTATGCTAGTAGATAGAAAAGATCTGGATAATCAGACAACAACTGAATTTACGAAGTTTGCTTCAGAATTCAATACCGGTCTTTCTTCTGGAAATGCTAAAGCTAATAGTTTGATTGTAGGAACAGGCAGTGCCAAAGAACTTAGTAATACATTACTAGCAGATGCCAATTCAAATGTAGTGATTGTCACTACACGACAAAAATTGGATGCCGCGTTGCGCTATGCCAAAAAGCAAGAAGAACAAAAAGGAACTAATCGCTTCAAGAAACTTTTAGGTCAACATATTGTCTTTGTCGTTGACGAATGTCATCGTGCTTTGAGTGCAGAAGGTCTGGAAGAAATCAAAGGCTTCTTTCCAAACTCGACGTGGTTTGGCTTTACAGGTACACCAATCTTCGAAGAAAACAAAAAACAAGCCAAAGGACAATTGGCGCGTACGACTCACGATCAATATGGGGAAGTCTTGCATACCTATACCATTAAAAATGCTTTAGAAGATGGATCGGTCTTAGGTTTCCAAGTCGAACACGAAGATACGATTGAACCGACGTCACTCAATAATCAAATCTATCAGCAATTACGACAAGTAGAAAAGTACGCGACTTATAATCCTGATCATATTAATCAACTAATTGATGAAATGAATGGTGTGAAAAAAGAAGAATACTTGGATAATAGTGTTTATGAAAGTGATGAGCATACTCAAAAAGTATTGCGTAAGATTTTCCGCCCAGATAATGCTTATATGAAGTTTGATTTTAAAAATGGCCGACCACAAAAATCAGCAATCTTAACAACCAGTTCCATTGACATGGCAAAACGCTATTATCAGGCGATTAAAGAAATGACTAAAGATCGCAATTGGATAGAAAAAGAATTTACCAATCATCCGATTCGTGCTGGAAGAACGATTGATGATCCGGATTTTCCACGCATTGCAATCACTTATTCACTAGATGAAAATACAGAGGATTCTAAAGATAAACAAACCGAAATGCAAGAAATTATAAAGGAATACAATGCTTATTATGGTACGGCGTGGTCTTTAACGGACATCGAACGCTATAACGGTGATATCAACAACCGATTAGCGCGTAAGAAAGCAGAATTTAAAGAGTTTGGGAAACAAATTGACCTGGTCATTGTTGTGGATCGCTTATTGACAGGATTTGATGCACCAACGATTCAAACGCTATTTGTGGATCGAAACCTGAGTTATGCGAACTTGATTCAAGCTTTTTCTCGCACCAATCGTACCTATCCAGAAAAAACAAAAGGTTTAATCGCTACTTTCCGTAAGCCACACACGATGGAGAAGAATGTTGTAGATGCTACTAAGCTATATTCAGAAGCCAAAGAAGAATCTGGTTTAGTATATCCAACATACGAAGAATCCAAGAAACGATTCGAAAAAGCCTACAAGAAAATCAAAGAGTTTGTGATTGTACCAGGTGACTTAGATGAACACACCCCAATGGAAACAAGAATTGACTACGTGAAGGCTTTCCAAGAACTAAATAATTCCTATGAAGCATTGGTAACCTATGATGACTACAACGACGATATGGAAAGTTCGAAGTCATTGCAAGAACAAGTACATATTCTAGAAGAACAAGTGGGTGTGTACAATACCATCAAAGGATCACTAGTAGAAAAAGAGGAGAAAGATTTAGAATCAACGGCCGACTTTTCAGGTATTGAATTCTATGGGGAAAATAGTATCAAACTATATGATATCGATTCTACTTATATTGACCGTTTGTTGGGAACGTATTCTGCTAATAACCAAGATATTCGGGCTGAAATTGAAAAAGCCTTACAAAAATTGAATAAGACCGAATGTGTAAAAGAAGTCTATTATGCTATTTTAAATGCAATGGATGCCGAAGAATTGGATGAAAATGAAGACATCTTTATGGTCAAAAGACACTACTTCACGCAAGCAAGAGATAAGACAATCAAGGAGTTTGCCAAAGGATGGTTTGTCTCAGAAAATGAATTACATTCTTCTGCCATTCAATACATGATTGGTACAGATCCGATACCGAATATTGGTGGGATTATTGATAGCAAGGACTATGAAGGCTACAAGACGGTTCATCCAGAAGCAAAACCATTCAAGTATGCTCAGGTAATGAAACGTGATTGGCGGAAAGTCTTGGATGAAATTATTGTACCGTTGGATGATGAGTTGAGATAGTAGATGGGACAAAAATGAAGATAAAGAGTGCTTTGGTTTTTACCATATTTAATAGTATTTTATTATTTTTATCTATTTTACTTACACAAGTTCTTGCATTAAACTAAAAAAAGCACGAGTTAAGAAAGGAGAAAGACATGGGGGTACCAGTAAGATGCATTTCAAATCTACCGTCCCTACGTGGGGCGATGGTTCTAAGTGGCAAAGAAATTCTCGGATGTGAATAATGAATATGTTAAAGAACTCTACGCCTTTCAGGCCGAAAAAGGCTTGGAGACAGGTCATACTAAGAATGAAGTAAGTGAAGGTCAAGCGATGGTTCTCTTTTATAAGAATAATTTAGGTGAAGAGGAAACCTCTATCTTTTTTAGATCTGAATTTATTTTTGGATTGTATCTTGCAGAAGAGTTAAAGGATGAAAATAAAGACAATATCACTATGCTATTTAATAATTTCTTTCATGAGTTTTGTCATATAAACGATGATTATCACACAAGAGAATTATTTTGGTGTTTTATAAAAGAATCCATTTTAAAAAATGGATTCTTTTTGTTTGGTACATGTTTTCTATTATTTTTCATTGAAAAAATCAGGAAACATCTCTTGTAGTTTATTGAAAGGTTCCTCTAAATCACTTTTTTCTGAGGGTTCTATTGAATCTTTAGAAGTTTTGAATAGAGTTTTAAAGTTTGTTAAACTACTGTTTTTATCAACGCTAGCGTTGAAATCTAAAAGATTGTCTTTGAGTCCTGTTTTTTCTTGTAAGTGAGGGAAGGAACTAGAAATAGTTAATTGATCGTAAAGGTTTTTATAATGTTCAACTTGTACTTTAAGCTTTTTAATTTGTAAATCTTTTTCAGCAGTAATTTGCTTTATATGGATAATTTTTTGTTCATCTTTTTTTAAGGTATGGAGTTCTTCATACAATTTAATAAACATTGTTTCAAATCCATGAAGTGCATTAATAATTTTAGGGGTATTCCCCTTATAAATTTCAAAAATTTGTTCAATGTTTGGAAAATATACCTCATCATCATCGTTTACACTAATTGTTCGATAAATAGGTTTATTTAATTCAGCTATAGTTTTTTCTAATCTTCTCTTCCAGGTGTTTCTTCCAATGCCGGTCTCTTTTTCAAGAAGGGAATAAGTTAAATGTACGTGCCCTAATCTGTTTTTAACTTCTAATGCAAGTTCTTTTAATTCCTGATCAGTAAAAATTCTAGGTCGCCCTGAGTTTTTTTGTCTTCCTTTTAGCATCAGTTCTTTCACTCCTCTATAAACTTTGCATCAACAATAGCCTTGTGGTCCATATACTTTAATAGTTGTCTAGAATGTTTAGTTAGAAGAGACTCGTGATAGTTCACTCGTTCATGTGACTTCGATAAACTAAATTCTTTAATATATTCAAGATGATTATTGATTCTATTTTCTAAATCCCTTGAGTATGATTCTAACCACTTAATCGCCTTGTCATATTCATCGATAGATGGATTGAAAAAGTAATGATTAACACATATTCTACAGTCCTCAACGCAATTATTAGGAAAATTTTTATCAGTGCAGTAGCCATAATCAACTTTCTGGTACTGGTCTGAGTTTTTAGGTGAATATAATATTCTATTATCAAAAATTTTTCTTTTAGTTCCCAAAAAGCCACCAGACATTTTGTTTTGAGCTTGTTTCTCAACTATAGTTTGAGTAAGTCTGTATACATATGATTGAGCAAATAATTTGGCGTGAGAATAATAGTTTGACGCATGTTGTATAGTTGTTTGTCCAGCTAATCTGGCGATGGATAAAACATTAAATCCTTGTAAAAACATATTAATGATTGCAAAATGCCTTGTATCACCTGGAGAAATCTTATCTAAAGAGTGCTGTGAATACATCTGTTCAACAATTTCTGTATAAAAGTTATTTAGTAAAGTTTGAAATTGATGTTTTAAAATTCTATTTGTGGATTTCTTAATACTTCTAGAAAAAAACTGACAATAAAATTCTTGTGGAAATAGATTATCTGTATGAATGTTATACGTATCCAACACATATTGAAAATCTTTAATCGCCTTAGATATATCATCAGTAACAAGAATATGTTGAAAATATTCTTCTTGTTTGGGGCTATCGAACTTTTGTTTCGATCTCGGAATAATAATCCATGTTTTACCATCGTTTTTTTCATGTAGACAATTATATTTCATTCTTAAAAATTCATTGGGTCTCATGGGAATAATATTTGTAATAGTCCACCATAAAATTACAGGATAATATTTATGGTATTTAGGTAGGACCACCTTATATTTAAAATCATTAATGATTTCATCAAAAAGCAGGACATGATAAAAATTGGGTAGATCTCTATTTTTCCATTTAGGTGAAGGGAATGAGTCGCATATTTCTATGTATTTTTCATGTCCTGGCAACCGTGAAAATTCTAAGAATTCTTTAAATACAAGTGCTAATGTTGAAGCCCAAGGTTTGCTGAGACTAGAAAGTAATTTTTCGAATTGATCTGTGGAGGTTACTCCCTCGGTTGCTAAAATTATTTTCTTGAGTATATTGAATTCGGTTTCTATAGTTGAAGGTGAGATACCTGAAGCACGCCGTAATAAAAGATAGTATTTAATAATGGTGCATAATTTTTTATGTGAAAACAATTTATGAAACGGCAGCTTAAAAGGTGTATTTTGGATGTTACATGGAATAAGCCATTCATCATCATCAAAAGATTTTGCCATTATATATCCATTGATAAGTAAATCGTTAAATATATTTTCGAATTTGGATACATTAAGATCGTTATAAGTTATAGATTCAGTAACGGCTATTGGCGTGTTTCCCATATTTATTATCTTTTTTAATTGCATTATATATATCCTTTACATAGTATTTTTTTTATAAAAGTAAACGTTGTTTAACTTTCTCTAATATTTTTGTTTTTTCTTTTAAAGGAAGAAAAGAATTGACGACATCAATACCAAAAGCTTTAATTGCTTCGTCAATTAACAAAATAATATTGAGAAGAAAAAACGAATCCCTTTTTCTAATAGCATCATATTTGGTGTTCTCTAATGAACTTGTTAATCTTTTAAGTTCACTAATTGCTTCAATTAACACCATTTTTTCAGGGATAAAATACTCACAAGAATAACATGTTTTTAGATTTTTTCTTTTACAATTAGGGTATACAAGACATTGGCCCGTTTTTTCTTTTGAAGGCATTTGATTTGTAAATAATTTTATTGCAAGTGTTTTCAGTTCTTCAATTGGAAGATGCTTGAATTCATCTATAACACGGTTTTTATTAGTATAAAGATTTTGCAAAAGGATTGCCCATTTTTCTAGTTCCATAGGTGAAATAGAATTACGTAGTTCTTTTATAGTATCGGTTCGTTCTTCAATTGTTTGTCCATTTTGTATATCTTCTTTTAATCTAAGTAAAATATAGTTGTATAACCACCCAAACATACCACGATTTAACAAGTTAACCGAGACTCTATTTATGCTGCCGTCTTTATTTTTTGCTTGAATGTAAATAGCAGTTGTATCTGAATTTTTGTGTGATCGGGTGTTTTTTGTAATTTCTAGGGCTAAATCAGCATCTTCACCATCATCTTCTAAGATTGAATAAAAAAGATAAGTCATGGTACTTCTATTCATGACCAAACAGTCAAAATCTTTTAATTGAGGAGAGGGATTAAAAAAGTTTAAATGCTGATCCTTTCCAGATACTTTGGCTGATACAATTTTTTTGCCAAAAAAGAAAGTACCAAGTATACGAGAGTTTTCTGGAAGGGCAGTGTAATTTTGTATATTTCTTTTATGAAGTTCAGAAATGACAAGTGAATGCGCTAAGCTCTCTATTAAGTTTGGAGATACATAGAAGTTATAAAGTACAGAAACTTTATTTGCTACTGCATTTCGAAGTTTAATATAAAGCTGATTAATAATACTTTGTGATTCTTCCATGGTTAATTTATTGGTTTTGAACCAAGATAACTTGTCCGCTCTTATAAAATCCAGTTCTATAGAAGGGAATTCATGAACGATATCTATTCCTCTCCAATTATTGGTGAGAAGAATTATTGTGTATGCCCACATATTGGCGTAGTATCTACATGTAGTAGCGTTAGTAATATGTATTTCAATGTTTTGAACATGAGAATAATATTGGTGATAAATTTCAAATGAGTACATATTTTTTTCTGAATAAGTATCATCTTTTTTTGTGTAGTAGTACAAGTATTTTTTTTCTCTATTTATTCCATTTTGAGTATCACAATATGACAAAAACTGAACGAAAATTTTTTTAAGTTCATTAGATAAGGTTCTATTGGAAAGAAAAAGCTCTATTTTAGCATTCGAAGTAGTCCATATTTCACCTTGGAAATAAGAAAGCATTTTGTCATATAAGTTAATAAATTTTAAGATATTGCCTCTTAAGGAGGGTGGTCTTGCATTACTGGAATTAATCTTGATTTCCACCCATTTTTTATAAAAAGACGATGTTTTTATTAAACCATTGGGAGGGGGATGGTTATTAAAATGTTCTAATAAGTCTTCTAAAGCTGTATGTGTATCATAAATAGTATCTAATACATATTGTAGACTTTCTAAATACCTATTTGCATTTGGGATAGGGATAAAGTACTTTTTATTTTTTAGTATAGCACCTGTCAGTAGTCCTTTTTTTATATCTAAACGTAGTTTATCAAATGTAAATCCTGAAATAGAGCGTAAGGTATCCAAATCGTAGTGGTCTATTAAATGCAGCCTCCCTGTATTATGATTATAGTAGTATTCTTTTTGGAAATTCTCTATATCATTTTTTGATATTAGCCAATGATATCCACCAGATGCAGGCACTTTTTTTGAATTAGGGAAGTAGTCTTTTAACAGCCCTCTTAGCCAAATTGGTGGAGCTTGTAGTTTTTCTGATGCTTGTTTAACAGTTAAGAAATTTGTCATAGGTTTGTTTTTTTCTTGTTTCTGTGTTTCTGTATGGATATGTTCATAATATCCTTCTTCAGCAAAATAATTTAATAACTGGCTGAGTTCGTTTTTATGAAAATAGTATTTATTTAGATGCATTACATAATTTAGTATTCGCTTTGTATATATTAGCTGTCGGATTGATCTATCAGTCACATAAATTTTATGTTTTTCAAGTTGACTTATTAGTTCTTGGATGGAAAGAAATTCTTTAGGGTTATATTTATCTATATAGCCAATCTTTTCTTTTATTAGTGACAGATGAGACTTTAGAAAAAATATATTTCCTTTAGCATGAGGGAGTTTAAAAGTGTTGATTTTATTTTCATATATGTATTTGTGAATTTGATTTTTGGATATTCCTAGTTCTAGGCTAAGTTCATTAATTGTATAGTAATCCTCAATTTTTTGTGACGGAATATTTGCATTATAATGTTCGAAATAGTAAAGTTTTAGTGTTTTTATTTCTTCTTTATGAATATAAAGTTTATTTTTGAATTTCATGTATCTTTTTATTAATCCAGTGGAAACCTTTTTGTGAATCCATGATGTTCCTCGTATACACAAACCGTCTTTTTTTAAAACTTCAAATACTTCATACGTTGTTAGGTAGGAGTTTCTATCGTCAACAGGATTTAGGTTAGCTTTTTCTTTTGTTTTTTCTATCTCGTCTATATGGATATGTATACGTCCTTTAATGTTTTTTATATTTGAAATAAGCCCTCTTTTAATATATTTATAAGCTGTAGTTTCGTGAATTCCTAGTGACCTACTAAATTCCAGTACAGTTATGTATTGGAGTTCACTATTATTTTCAGTAGACATTTGTTCACCTCTTTTTTGAAGGGAATATGGTATTAATCAAATTTATTTCTATCAATAAGGCGGGGGAGATAATTTTCATGCATATTATCGAATTTATCTTCGATTTTTTTTCTCATTCTATCTGTCTTAACCATATATGTTAAAGATGATAATAAATTATCATCACCACGATGAAAAGCTATTTCTAGAGGATTATCTGTATTTTCGGCAATAAGATTAGTGAAAGTTCCCCGTCCTATATGAGTAGACCAATCTGCAAGGAGTAAATGATTCGCAAGAATTTTTTCTTCTGAGTTACCGTATGTTTTTAAGAAATTTATAAAATCATGTTTTAGTTTATTAAAATATTGACTGTAGCTTTTTCCTGACATAGCTTTTCCATCCCTATTTATAAAAAGAGCACCTGAGTCAGTATGATCTTTATATAAATTAATATGATCTGCCAAAAGAACTTTTCCCCAATCAAATATTTGTAGGACGGCTTGATTTCTAGGCTTTTTTACGCTACTGGATCCAGAATGATCTTTAATATCCTTTCTGAAATTTTGATTTTTTAGAGTGAGTAGAAAATCTCCAGTATTTAATTTTCTCTTTAAGTTTGAACGTTTCAAATTGACGACCTCACCTCTTCTTAAGCCACCAAATATTTGTAGATAGACTCCTAATGCAATTGGCTTTGTTTTTAGGGTAGCAATTTCTAATAATAGAGGAATGTATTTTGCTGGTAACATATGTTCTTGCTTTGAGACTTTTTTGGTGGGATAGATGACTTCAAAAGGGGATTGGAAATAATATTTTCCTTGATAAGTCTCTTTTTTTATAAAAAGGGTTTCATTTACCATTGGTAAGCATCCTTTTTTTTGAAGCCATATATAAAATAATGTTAATGTTCTTTCAACATCTTTAACAGTACCTACTGTTCTTTCATTACGAGATAGATTATTAAGAAAATCATTTCCATGTACTAGTTTTAATTCTTTTAGATTATTAATCCCTAACTGTTTCTTGTTAGTTAATAAGTAATTTAGAAAAGAAACCGTATTATTACAATGTTTTCTTTGGGTATTGTAAGCATTATATTTCCAATTGCTTAGTATAAAGTCGCTTAATGGATGTACAATGTGTATGTCATTTGAAGTTTCTTTAAGTCCAATAATTGAGAATTTCTTATTTGTTATATCACCTTTACTTGAAGTATTCCATTCTAGCCAAACAGGAATAGAGAAAAACTTATAATTTTTTAGTTGTAGAGTAATCATTTTTTACTGTCCCCCCAATCACATAATTTTGTACATTATCTTTAGGGATTTGGTCGAAAGATATGTGTATAAATCTATAATATATTGTCGCTTTTTTTTGTACAACAGTAAATTCCTAAAATTCAGAATCCACTTGTTTTTAGAGTGTTGGATAAGGATAAATATGTACATGAAGTTTATGTACATATTTATGGAGATATGTTATTTGGCGTAAACAAGCCGAGAATGTAGCAAACTATCTAAAGAAAGGTAGTTTAGCTGGTGTAGATGGTCGTCTTCAAACACGTAATTATGATGGGCAAGATGGGAAGCGCGTATATGTGACAGAAGTTGTTGCAGAGAGCGTACAATTTTTAGAGCCACGTAATAGTGGTGGAGGAGAACATAATTCATTTAATCAACAGCCAGTAGGAGCTGGTTTTGGTAATCAAGGTTCGAACTCATTTAATCAAGCTAGTAATTCTGGATTTAAAAAGAATGATGATCCATTCTCTAATTCAGGTCAACCAATTGATATTTCGGACGACGATTTACCATTTTAATGGGGGAGATCTTTGTACAAAAGGAGGAATCAATAGATGGAAGAAACACAGTATCCCTTTTCACAAAGGTGTAAAGAGATTGTTATTATGATTGTAAGCTTTTGGTTTATAATGTTTTCAATCTTTGGAGAAAGCTTGTTACAATGAAAAATGGCATAGGGTATAAAATATAGAGCTATAGATTATATGAGGGAGAGGTTTCATGAAATCAACAGGAGTAATGCGAAAATTAGATCCATTAGGACGTATAGTCATACCAATGGAATTAAGACGCACGCTAGCAATACAAGAAAAGACACCGTTAGAGATTTATGTAGAAGGTGAAAAAATCATCTTAAAAAAATATGAAGCGAATGGTGCTTGTGCAATAACAGGAGAAGTATCTGATAAGAATATTTCTCTTGCAAACGGCAAGATTACATTAAGCCCAGAAGGTGCAGAGCTACTAATAAAAGAGGTACAACAGTATCTTGTAAAATAATTAGCCCCATTTATAGGGGCTTTTTTTAGCAAAATATAAATAATTTCACGTACCTAAATTAAAAATAAAAAACACAGAAACCTTCATTAGGGGATTCTTTCCCTTTTCTGAATTTAGTGTGCTACGATAGTTATATATTCGCTTTGAAAGTAATAGGAGGCGTGTCTATGAAAAATCATATAAAAATTAATGGCCAGATCCGTCAAACAAATAAGAAATGGTCGCATCTCAGACAACAACAAAAAGAACGCATTTCTAATTGGCTTCGTAGAGAATATACAAAATTTGTACAAGTGAATCATAGAAGACCTAAAAAATACGAGCATGATGTCATTCTTAGTGAAGTGATGAATCGAATAGAGGAACGTGAAATTTGGATTCCATATGGGGAAGTAAAAAGGCATTATTTAAGTAAAATCGGTAAATGGTTTCGAAAAATAGAAAGCGAATGGGAAGCACCAACATCCAATAATGAAGACAAGAAAATATTAGAAGAAAAACTTGAAAAGAAGAACTTTTAAAAATAAGGTTCTTCTTTTCATTTTATATAAAAAAATTTTGTTCCCATAATTTTTTGAATTTCTCTTGTAACCCATGTCGCTATTATCTTGATAAGATTCACGAAAATGTTCCCAAAATCTATAGCGAGAAAAATATTCTGAAAATTCATTTACACATACAATATCTGTAAGTTATTATGAGGTTGGTATACCACCACTTACATTGAAAATCGACTTAAAGACTGAGAGGCCTCTCTGAAAGGATATTCAAAAAACATGTATCATTACATATACGATAAATATCAAATGCAATTTTAATGATGTTTTTTGTATATTGAAAAAGGGGAGAAATTTATGTTGAAGGATAAAATCAAAAAGATTTTAGGTACCACACTCTTAGCAGGTGCTGTTGTAGCTGTTGGCTCTGGTGCAATTACACATGCAGATACAGTAGATAAACATTGGTATTTCGCATTTGATGCAAGTTGGGATGGTAATGGACAGCACAGTGACAATACTGGATATAGAACGAAATATAATGACTCAAGTGTATATAAAAAAATCCAATGGACTAATAATGGTGGTGAAAAATATAGAGCTTGGATTAAGATGCTACACAATGGAGAGCAAGTATCTACACCAAGAACATATACGAGTGATGCATATGGTGTTTATAAAATAGAGAACAATGCTCATGAACTTTACGGTCAACGTGATATAACGATAGCCGCAAGTATGGCTAATAATTGGACATCTTGTAGGGTAGAAGGGGTTTGGAGTCCTGATAGTAGATAAGATATATCAATAAAAACATTATTTAGAAATGAAAAAGTGGTGTAATGATGCACCACTTTTTCCCTAGAGGTGATATGTATGATTTCTATATTAAAATTTGAATTATCAAGAGCATTTAAAAGCAGGGCTTTTTTAATACCACTTGGTCTATTTATTTTGTATATGATTTACAATATTCTCTTTGAAGTTATACCTACAGTACAAGAGGCATATATGACGATAGATACTATAACTCCTACCTATTTATGGCTTAATGTAAATGAAACGGGGATTTTGAGAACAGTTTTCTTTTTTACTCCACTATTAGTGGTATTACCCTTTAGTTGGTCGTACGCATCAGACACCAATTTAAATTACACTTGCTTTCTTTATGCAAGAGCGAAAAAACAGCATTATTTACTAGCTAAATTTATAGCTACATTTTTAACTGGTGGAATTCTATTTGTGCTACCTCTACTTTTACATTACATCATTTTAACTTGTTTATTTCCCAACTGGCCTGTTCATTATGGAACATTTCAAATAGTTAATGGATCATTAATGATTGATCTAATATATTCTAATCCTATTTTGTATGTACTGTTCTATTGCTTAATCAATTTTTTATACGCTGGTTTTCTGGCGGTAATCGGGTTAAGTGCGGGGCTATTTACTTCCAAAAAGTATATTGTTTGCTTAGTGCCATTTTTTATTTGGATTATTATCTCAGCGATATGTGAGTTCTCTGGTTTGAATAATTGGTCTCCAGAAAGATTCCTAAGACCCTCTGGAGAGAAAAATGCATCCTTATTTTTTATTATCATCTTTTGGATTTCTATGATGTATATCACTTTAACTTTGTTTATCAAAATGGGTGAAAAACATGAACTTAATTAAAAGACAATTAGAAACTGTAAAAGGATACTTACCTTCCTTATTTTTCACCATTTTTATTTTTAACATCATTGCTTTATTTTCCATGTATTACATTAAAAGAGCGAATAATACCGATATAACAACATTTTTACATTATGGCATGAGTGAAAATATAATTGCGTTAATGCTTGCACCATTATGCTTGTTCTGTATCACTTCATTCCTACAAATATATGAAAACGATATAATAATCATTCGTATTCGAAATCGAAATAAAATTTGGTATGCAATGGTCTCTAAAACCATAATAATAGCTACTTTATTTAGCTTTTTATTTGAATTCACCCTTTTGTTTTATAGTATTCTATTTAACTTAAATTTTAATGCGAATATTTGGGACTACTGGATCAGAGGTTTCTTATTAACAGTTGGATTATTCGCTATTTGTTTAGCATTTTTAGTTATTCGATTAGTGGTAAATCAAACTGTAGTTGCTTTTTTCATCGTATGTGTTTGGTTTATGAGTGAGTTACATGGCTATAATCCAATTCGCTTATTTATTTGGCAAACAAGCATACAAACTCAAGAAGAAGGAAACTTGCAACTTTTTACACAAGCGTTTTTATTTTTACTAACTTTATCATTTATATTCTATAGTCTTGGATTACAGGTTATAAAAAGAAAATCTTTTATTTCTCAAAGTATTAGGGGTGAAAAGTGATATGACCAAAAAGAGGATAGGCATCATAACCATAGTATTACTCATATTAGGAACTACATATTTTTTTCTTTATACAAATGTTAATAAGAATACACCTAAAAAAGTAAACGTATCAACATATCAGCCTGGGGAATTTGCGAAGTTTGAAGATGTAGCTATGACTGTAAAGTACGAAATATCTAACCAACCCTTTGAAGGTAATGAGGTATCACCGAAGGTTTATAAGTATCTCAAATTATATGTAACAATTAAAAATCATGGGAAAAAGGAAATTAACCCTGCGTATATTCTAGACAAAAATGACCTACGTATTGGTAATCAACTTATTGCATCTGAAACAAAAGGAGAGATATCCAAGATACAACCTTATGAATCGAAGACCTATTTGAAATATAGTGCCCTTACAAAAGAAGATGTAAAATATGGGGTGTATTATAGTATCCTTCCAACATTACAAAAATCAATGCTCCTAAGCAAGGAGGAACAAAAACAAGTTATGCTGAACCCTAAAGAATGGGTAGTACTGAAAAAAGAAGGGTAGAATTATATTGAAAAATGTCTTGAGATACGATTTGCTAGTTTCTTTTTACACAAATCGATGGAAATGGTTATCTTGTTTTATTATCTTTGGTGTAATTACACTTTTATTTACGCAAACAAACAATAAACTTACTAGCGATGCCTTCATAAATTACTTTTTTAAAGGTGCCAAAGTCCCGGACTCTTCAATTGAAATACCATATATGTTTTTACTCGTACAACTTTATATTTTTTTTATTATCGGAAGCAATGTGTCTGAAGATTATATGACCTATGGCATGTATGTTTTTACAAGACTTAAGAAGAAGAACAACTGGATTATAAGTAAAATATGTTGGCTCATTATTAATGTTACATTTTATTATGTTACTATTTTTTGTATTTTTATTATGCTAACTGGTTTTAATATGACCGGAAACAAGGTGGATCAACCGTATATTGTAATACTGACCATCTTCTTATTAATGTATACAACATCTCTATCGCTAGGTATGTTCCATATTACCTTAAGTATGTTGCTTAAACCGATATATAGTTTTATATTGCTAGGTATTTTTTATTTAATACCTGTATTTACAAATTCCTTTTATAGCCCTGGAGCACAAGCAATGCTCACTAGACATAAGCCATTCACTAATATGAGTCCAGCCGGTTCATATATTTATAATCTTGTTTTGTTTATCATTTCGTTAATAGTCTTTTTTAGTATTATAAAGAGAAAAGACGTCATGAGAGAGGAAGAATAAAGGGGTGAGTTTATGAAATACGTTATAGAAGTTAAAGAGTTTACAAAAGTAATAAAAAATCACACTGTACTAAACAATATAAATTTAGGATTAGAAAAAGGAAAGATTTATGGTTTTCAAGGGAAAAATGGATCTGGTAAAACCATGTTATTACGTGCAATTTGCGGTTTGATAAAACCTAATAAAGGGGAAGTTTTCGTTAATCAGAAAAAGCTTGATAATAATTTTCCAGACAGCATTGGATTATTAATCGAATATCCTGGATTTCTTCCAAGTTATACAGGGTTCCAAAATCTAAAATTACTAGCGTCTATTCAAAATAAAATTAATGATGAACATATTAAAGGTGTTTTGACACAGGTTGGTTTAGAACCAACTGACAAAAGAAAAGTAAGAAAATATTCATTAGGAATGAAACAACGATTAGGAATAGCTCAAGCAGTAATGGAAAATCCAGATATTCTAGTGTTAGACGAACCTACAAATGCGCTAGATAAGAATGCTGTAAAAATTGTAAGAGAACTCTTATTAGATTTAAAACAGCAAGGTAAAACAATTATTATAGCTAGCCACGATCAACATGAATTACAGTTATTGTGTGATGATTTGTATACCATTGATAATGGTGAAATTATTGAGCATCAAACAACTAAACTCTCTGCTTTATAAAAGGAATCCCTACTATGTGGGTTCCTTTTCCTTTGCAAAAACGATTATTTGCTAGTTAATTCTTTGTTTCTCTTGACTATAAACTTCAATAGTATACAAATCATTTTCAATCCATTTATTTACTTTCTTTACTTTAAGTAAATCATCAACCTCTTTTTCTATTTTCTTTCCAAACTCTTTGGCTCCTGGATCAGATTTATTTATTGTAGTATGTATAGCAAGGATAAATGGTTGGTTCGATTCGAAATTAACTGGCTTAATTCCAAAACCTTTGTATCCATTTTTGGTAAACACTTCATCAAAAATAGAACTGTAAACTTCGCTCCATCGCCTCTCTTTCTTTTCAATGTCCATATTTCTCTGACTCACATTAATTGTATATGGTTTAATATCTTGATTCTTTAATTGAGTGTTAATCGCTTTTTTTAACTTACTTGTATTTACAGTATCAGCTATTTCTAAGTCTACTGTTCTTGGTGTATCGCTCATGGAGGCACTAAGGAAGTCCTTTTCATCTACCGTTTCCACAATAGTGTCTATAACTTTTTCTTCTTCACTTTTAGCTTCTTCTTTATCGTTCTGTTGACATGCACCTAATAAAATAGCTAATACAAGAGGGAGAATTACTCCTTTTCTTTTTTTCATTTCAATCTCCTTTCTCGTAAATGCTTTGTTATATATTTGAGTCTCAGATGGTAAAAACATAATAAAAGTGTAATCGATCTAATTTTCATATTTGGTTAGGTATTCTTCAAAGCAAACGAAAAACCTTCACTTAATTGTTACAGATTCGAAAAATCAATGTACACACCAATACTGTACTCCTTAATTTGTATTGTAACTGTTATCAATTTCATTTCATTTTAGAGGGATATTTCCAATCACGATTTCCTTTAGAAACAGTCGAAGAGGTTTCACTTTGTTTAGCTAGGCTTTGTTTCTCTATGTTTCCCAGAGATTTTTGCATCCGTTCCATTTGCTCTTTTACTTCTTTTAGCTCCAGTTTCATTTCCATAAGTAACCGTAAAATAGCATCTCCTTTATTCATTGCAACATACTCCCTTCATTTTTCTCTTATTGCTTTTTTATTAACTGAATTTGAAAAATATCCGATTCTTTTAGACCTAGAACTCTCATCTCCTCTTTAAACGTTCGCCAAGATTCAACTTTAATGGATTTGGTACTTCTATCCCTTAATGTATACACTCTTATGTACTGTTGCTCCTGTTTTTTATTCTCCTTCATACTATCTTCCTCCGTTATTTTTAATCGATGTAATCATAATATCTTTTTAACGAAAGTTTAGATTTAAAACCTACCTGTTTTATAATTTGTTCCTCTAAAATTCCATGTTCAATCAGCCGTAAAATGAAGGTATTTCGAAGATGTTGTGCTGAAATTCCTTTTCGTAAATTCGCTCTTTTAACTTCAATTCGAATCATTTTTTGAACAGCAATTTCTGTTAGAGCTTTAGGCGCATCATTTTCATATGACCAATGGTAAGTTTTCCGAGTAAAATCAAAGGCTACAAACAATGGATCATTACTATGGTAACTTGGACGAACGGGTTCAGGAATAATTTTGTAATAGTTAAATAAACGCTTTTTATCTTCTTCAGTTAAAAGAATTGTTCTTTCTATACCCACTATTCCTGGTACTAAGATCGTATTGTTTTCAAAATGGACGTGCTTCATCTGTAAACCGACAAGTTCTTGTAAGGATAATCCATTATGAATGAGCAAATGCACAATAGAAATATTACGATCCATAAGTACTGGACGAACGGAACGTTGTTTTTCTGTTAATCCTTCTAATGAAGTTAAAATGACCTTTAACCTTTTCTCTTCTTCTTTTGAAATAAAATCTTCAGCACGTAACGCACGATTCGGTTGAATACTAAGTTGCATGTCCTTTAACGGATTTGGTAGTTTTAAATACTGATACAATCTATTTAAGACAATATAGACACGATGGATTGTTTTGTCAGAGTACTGTCGTTTCTTCTTTAAATCGTAAAAATACGCTTCAAAATCCTTTTTATTAAGTGTCGTCCATATATTGCATGTAGGGAGTTTTTTAGATTTTTGCAACCAATGACCAAAGTCTTCAATATCATAAACATATCGTTTAATTGTAGA
>NZ_KB895734.1:0-22811 GCF_000374965.1 Bacillus sp. 95MFCvi2.1
TCCAAAACAATTCAAGTTCCTGGCGGCCAGCCTCATTAAGTGAGTAAAACTTGCGGGGCGGCCCCATATCTGACGGTTTCTTTTCTATGTTCACAAGTTTTTTCTTTTCTAATCGCACGAGGATGGTATAGACCGTCCCTTCCACGACTTCGGTGAACCCAAGCTCGTTCAGGCGGCGGGTAATCTCGTAGCCATAGGTTTCATGGCGGCTGATGATTTCCAGCACGCAGCCTTCCAGCGAACCCTTCAGCATTTCAGTTAAATTTTCCATGTTTAGATCCTCCTCTCCCTCCTCTATTTTGTCTGACTTATATTCAGTATAACAGAGTACTAAGGTAAATTTTTACTGAATAGCTTTTGGGAAATCACACTATTCAGTATTACTTATTACATGTATATTGTATCACCGAGTAGAAGGTGTCAACTATTTTTCTTAAAAATATTTTTGCAACCTCACTATTCAGTGTGACCTACTACAGGTATATCGTAACACGCAGTAGATGAACTGTCAACTGGATTTTCTAAATATTTTTAAAACCAGCTATCTTCATTGGATACAGCCGATTTTCTTTACGGAGCTTTTACTTCCTCCTATGCTTCTTTCACAATGATTATACCGCGGATCATCCCCATCCAGCAGCTGTACATTTAGGTTCCCGGTTTCTCTGGTGTGAAAACGATGAGGTTTTCTCCTACTTCCAGTGACCAATTCCTTCCGAAGAAATGTTAAAGAGTATTCCCGAAATGAAAGAAGAACTTCGTAGACCTATGTTCTTAATAATCTCAGCAGAAAAGTAAATGTTTATTATGCGTTCCTGCACGATGTGGGGACGTTTTTTCTTTTTGGGTTCACGGGAGCTTAGTAAAATAACTGCGGATTATTAATGTAACTCCTTCGCGTTCTTCACTTTTCCACTATCGAGCGCGATTATGAAATAACTCTTAGATTTAAACAACTTTATTGTTATATTTTTAAGTGCGGTGAAGTAATCTACATCAAAAATTAAATAACTTTATTGTCACTCTACAAATAAAAAAACTTGATTTTTTTACACTAAGCAGAATAATCAAGGTTTTTACTTCCAAAAAATATCTTAGCCTATAAAATTCGTGTTTCTTTATTTTTTTGTATATCGTAGATATGGAAAAAAATAAAGCTTATGGCCCGTTTTTACACGTATCTCGGCTGAACCCCGTATACATCTGAAGTTTACATAACCCCACTTCTCGGTAGCTAAGTTCTATTAATAATCCAAAAGGATTTATGAAATAAAAAGATGAAAATATATTTAAATACAAATTCTATCTAAAGAAAGGTGATAAGAAAAAATGGAATATCTAACAGTCCCTGAGCTTTTTTTCTTACTATCTGTAGATGATGATACTCAAACTATACAACCTCCTTTACAATCAAATATAGAAATATTCATTATAATAAACATATTGCTAGAACTTTACCTTCAAAAGTATATTTATATAGATCATAAATTTATTGTACATAGGACTAGTAAGTCATCTGATATCCCTTATTTACAACATACCTTAGATTTAACACAACATTTAGATGACAATCACAATATAAGAATGTGGATACTAACAATTTGCGGAAAACAACGATCAAGTCACAAACTATATAATTCTGTTTTAGATTGTATACAGCGAAAAAAACAAATAAAAGTAATTGAAAGACGAATATTAGGTTTATCATTTCAAAAACGTTACATATGTCTTCAAACCAAAGAGCAAATCCTTACATTCTTACGAAAAAGAGCTTCAAAAGGAGGAACACAATACTTATCTATGTTAACCCTTTTCCTAGCCATGGATTTGAACAAACTTTTAAAAGATACAATGTTTCAAAATGATTATGAATATCTAATTCAATTAGAAGAATACAATAAACAATTATCTGAAATTAAATTCATACAAAAGCTAATAACAAACATTAAAAAGACTTTGCCTACCCTTTTAATATGGAAACATGCCCCATTTTCAGGTATGTAAAAAAGGGAAACCTCTGATTATCTAAATCAGAGGTTTCTTATAGTTCACATAACCCATCATTATCAGTAGTCAATAATGAATAGAATTTTCGTTTTGGGGGTGTTTTTCTTTTTTAGTCTAATGGGCATGTTGCCGTGCCCCTTTTTCGAATTTTATAGGTGTCTTTTTCAATATATTGAACCCAACGGCGTATTGTATGCGCCTTTTATAAGAAAAGGACAGGATTAGTTGTAGAGCTTTATTGGCATGTATTTGTTTTTATTAATAACTACGGTACGTGAATTTTTTTAGATATAACTTAAAAAAGCTCCCCTGAAAGGAGCCAATTATTTTACAAGATTCTTCTGTAATTCCTCTATTATAAGTTCTGCACCTGCTGGGCTTAGCGTAATCTTTCCGTCTGCTAAAGAAATATTTTTATCAGATACTTCTCCTGTTATTGCACAAGCACCATTCGCTTCATATTTTTTCAAGATAATCTTTTCACCTTCTACATAAATCTCTAATGGTGTCTTTTCTTCAATTGCCAGCGTGCGTCTTAACTCCATTGGTATAACGATACGTCCTAATTGATCTAATTTTCGAGTTACTCCTGTTGATTTCATGAAACCTCTCCCTTATATATTCTATAGCTCTCTATTTCATACCCTATGTCATTTTCTCATTGTAACAGGCTTTCTCCATACATGAAAAACATAATGTTCCAAAAACTCACAAGACCCACTATAGTTACGTGATTTCTCAATATATCTCTTGTATATAAATCGATCTAAAGATGTAAAATATCCAAGTAATTACATTACATCTAAATTTAAATTAAAGAAGGAGCTATATACCATGGATAAAAAAGATTTAGTAAGTCTTCAAGTCAACAACATGCCGTCAGATGCTCTGAATACTCCTAGTAAGTCCCAAGAGCAAATGCAAGATTCAGCTCAAAAGCTATCTAACGGAATAAAAATAGATTCATCAGAAAACGAAACTGCAACTCTAAATAAAGACGAATAGAGAGTTTTTGGCGTGAAAATAAGCTGAAAAATCGAAATGAAGCAATTCGACAGATCGTAGAGAAAGGGCTAGGTCGCAATTAGCGGCTGCCCTTTTTTATTTCACTTAAAAATCTGCATATCAAATTTAAACCTATTATCTCCCCAAAAATCCAATCATCCATTATTTAAGACCTATTGCATTACCAATCCGTCAAAAACGTAGTACAAACAAATCTGAGAAGTCATTTTCAAATAAGAATAGGGCTTTTAAAAATATATTCATGAAAATAACAAAAGAGCTGGATTTTCATCACAGCTCACTTATTAATTGGTTCTTTATGTGTACATGTAGGATATTGAGAACATCCAAAGAACTTGTTTCCAGTTTTATTTGAATTTCGTACCACTAAATGATTTTTACATGACGGGCATTTCCTTTCTGCAGGATCTACACCACGATACACATCTTCAGCCGAATACTCTGGATTTACTTTGTTAATCAATTTTTGAAGCTCTATACGATCTATTAGTTTTACATGACATGCTTCACCTAATCCTTTCGCCTGCTTTGTATATACGCTGTTCGTGACAACCCACGCCTCATGAGCCTTGTAATAGGCTTTTGCTGCATAAATCTCCTGTACAGCACGAATACCAACTCGATTTTTCACACCATATATTTTCGCTTGAATTACAATACGATTGTTCCCTTTTAATCCGAGATCGGCTGTTGCTTTAAAATAAAGTTTGATCAAATTGATACTAATAACCTTGATAAATGTTCATAGAAAAGAGCGTGTTTTGAAAAAAAGATTGTTCAAAACACGCTCTTACTATTTTCAGTTGGTTCATTCTTTTATAAAAAAGTTTGATCATTTCCTATCTATGTTGCTCCACAATCGCGCCCGATAGTTGAAGAATGAAATGAAAACTTTTCCTTAGGTGAGATCCGTTCTCAAATTCAATTTTAGCTGTCTGTGCAAAATTTAGACCCTTAGCGAGCCACGAAAACCCCTGGCGGCATAGTAGGATTCTGCTCCATTGTGATACACGAAGACGTGCCCGAAGCGACAATCGCAAAAAAGGGCACCGCCGAGTTCTCTAATATCAGAGGGTGTTTGCACCCAACTCGACGTTTTCATATCGAAATTTTCAAGATTCTGCAACGTCCGATATTGTTCTTCCGTTAATAGTTCAATGCCCATGGCAGTTGCCATATCAATAGCGTTATTTTCTGGTTTATGTTTTTTTCTTGACTCTAACCCTTCACGATCGTAACAAACACTTCTGCGACCTTTAGGACTTTCCGCTGAACAATCATAAAAAATGTATTCGTCCTTCTCTTTATCATGACCAACAACATCCGGTTCGCCGCCAGTTCTTTCCATTTCATTGAGCGACCACAGTTTTTCAGTATTAGCATCCAGCTTTGCTTGGACTTTAGCCCATTCAAGACCTTTATGGCGGTTCATGTTTTTCTCAAAACGGGCTTTCAATGCTCTGAGTAATTCTTCACGTTGTTCTAGTGACAACTCCTCTTTATTGTTGATTTTATTTCCCTTTGTCATGTTAGTTCCCCCCTTATTGTTTTTACTCATAATGGTTTAAGTATATATAAATATTTGTTTTATAATAAATCGTTTAAATAATCGTGTGAATTCAGTTTACAATAAATTATATGATTTAGTAAATCCATTTCTCTACAATCTGGCCCTTTAACGGAACAACTTATTGTCACTCAACAGTTCCTTAATCGTTCTTTCAATTTCAGATGTTCTTTTCCTTTTCACTATAAATACACTCCTTTAGATAATCTAAAGGAGGAGTTTACGCTAGTTTGACGAATTTATATTGATATAATTATAAAAGGGTGGTCTAATTGAACATTTTATGGGATTTTGATGGAACTTTGTTTGATACGTATCCTGCGTATACAAACATACTCTCTTTGGTACTGGGAGAAGCAGTAGATAAACAGGAAATTTATGAAAAGCTAAAAATTTCGTATTCGCATGCAATTGATTACTATAACATTTCCAGGGATCAAGAAGAAGAGATAAAAAGATTAAAGAAAACATTATCTCCAAAAGATATGAAACCATTTGATGGTGTAGAAGAAATCTTAAAATTTGCAAATAAAAATGTAATTATGACACACAAGCATAGGGACGGAGTTTTAGCCATCTTAAAATACTATGGATGGGATAAATACTTTGTGGATATGGTTACAATTGATGATGGTTTCCCTCGTAAACCTAATCCATTAGCATACATTCATTTACATACAAAACACGGAATCGATCTAGTTATTGGAGACCGGGAGTTAGATTTATTACCTGCAAAAGAATTAGGAATTGCAACGTGCATGTTTCAAAGTCAAGGTGATGTTGCTGATTATCATTTACAAGACTACTCGAAATTTTTTAATACGGATATTCCATTAGCGAAACGGGTGTTCAGTTAGTAATAACTACTGTAAATGGACCGAATTTTGATTTTCTTATTTTTATAATTATCAGCATAATTGTTTAACACAGCCAAAAAATAAAGACACTTCACATATTAGTCATTTTTATATTTAGGTTGTAGAGGCTAAAGTCAATAAAATCAAAGGCAGGGACATATTTAATATGTAAAATATGTCCCTGCCTTTTCGTTATTGTAGACTTGAAATAAGTTTTGATTAAATAAACCCTATGAAAATTGATAAAAGCGTAAATAGAAAAAGCTTGTTTTGAAAAAAGAATGATCAAAACAAGCTCTTAATATATTCGATTGAATCATTCTTTTATAAAGAAATTTGATCATTCCTGTAATCTTTATTTCATTAGAGTGCCCTTTAGTTGAACAAAAAAATATTCTCATAATATCGTTATGATTTAGTTGTCATAATAATTGAACGTGGATAGAATCCCAACTTCTGATAAAACGATACAGCTTCATTCCCGTACACTACTGTTAATTCAATTTCATATATTTGTTTTTCTTTAAACCATTCCACTGCACTATTCATTAATTTCAAACCCAATCCGTTTCTTCGATATTTTTCATCAACAAATAGAACCTCGATCTTCCCGCTTACTTTTTTACTATATGCTATACAAAATCCTAATATATTGTCTGTTTCTGACTCAATCAATAATTCAATTCTGTATTCTCCATACTTTGAATTTTTTTTATATTCTTCAATACGTTCCTCAAATGTAATTCTTGGATAATCACCAGAAAAAAATTTTGATTTACTGTTATGGTATTCATGCAATTTATCTAATGAGTTTCTTATTATCTCTATTTCATCGAGAGTGATATGTTTATTAATAATTCTCATACTTCAACATCTCCAATAATATATATTTATTTAAGCATAAGTATAGCGGTGTAGGGAATTTAATACTTCTCATTAGATTGTTAAAGAAGTTACTATTATAGCAATACCGTTACATAGCAACCAGGCAGCTATGTTTTATATCATGCTCACAAAAATAAACTGTTGGCGATTCGTAATTTTTTAGGGCTTCAAATTCAACGTATTTCACGTATAATCCTCCCTTTCAGTGGGTATCAGATCAGTTAGCATTCCCCTAGTTCTTATTGTGTAAAATCTTCCATCGTTTTCCGAATTTCATCCGCTTCAATTCCAATGTATCGTAACGTTTACCCTTGTGATGTATGGACAAACAATTTCATCAAATAGTACACGTCTTTTTTTCGTTGATAGTAGTGATATCCAAAAGATTTACACATACAATTATTTATTATTTTTTGTACTGTGCTTTATAATCTACATATTCTTTTTTCGCATCTTGATTGTTATCTTGTTTTCTATTAAAGTATGTTTTTATCTGGAACATATATTCTACTAAATTCCCATCATCATTCTTTTTCTTATAGTCTATATCAATACTTACTTGTAATATCTGCTTTGGGCCTTTCGCGGAATCAAGATGAAGTACAATTGCCGCCCCATCATATTCATCATATTGTATGTTTAGCTTATCATTGATAATATTTTGAAATTCTGATTCAGTGAGTCTATATCCAACTGTATTAGGCTGATCAAATTTTTTGATATCATCGCCTGGCTTCATCTTTAATCTCCCTATTCCTTTTAAACGATCCACAATTAAGTTAACGTAAGAAACATCAACATTGGAATCACTTTGTACCTGCCCATTTTTATACATAATATTTGTACTATAAACGGTTTCTTTTTTATAATTTTCGTTTGTCCCTTTTTCCTTTTTATTCTCTATATCAGTAGCAACTGTTTGTGTTGTCCCCCCATATAAACTTTTATCTTTCGTATTATATACACCTTCCGTAGTTTGACGGATTGTTTTACTGTGCTCTCCATCTTCTTTTTCCTCGTACGCACTGTATATACCTCTTTGTGTCACACTCGCATACCCATCATCACTCGCAGACATAACCGTCTTCATATCCCCTTCATCCAATGCTTTTACAAATCTCTCATATTCTATTTTCGTTTCTCCAAAACTACACCCACTAAGTAAACCCGCAACTATCGTCATAACAATCATTACCTTAGCTTTCTTTTTCAGTTTCATATTAATTAACCGTCCCTTTTAATACTACGATTTTCTCTCCCATTCTCTGTCTCTTTTTTTCTAGTTGACGAATCCGATCAATAAAAGCATCACGACGTGTTTTCCCTTGCAAGTTGCTATCAATGCTGCTTTCTAATCTTTTAATATCACTCGTTAAAGCTGATGCTGCTTTTTCGAGTTGCATGACCACGTTCATAATTTGATCGCGTCCACCGTTATCTGGAAATGTACTATGAACTTTATTTGTTATCGCAATATTGTTTTTTATAATTTAAATATTCTTTTTTAGCATTTTTAGTGTTTTCTTCTTTACCATTAAATCTAACTGCTATTTGTTGAATATGTTTCAACATCTTGCCTTCCTCATTCTTTTTATCGTACGTTATTGAGATCATAATTTCACTTATTCGCATCGTTTTTTCTTTTCTGTCTTTGGCAGAATTAAAATCTATAACAATCGATGCATCTTGAAATTTATCATATTGTAGTTTTAATTTATCATTTATCATGTCTTTAAATTGCACTTCTGTTAATCCAATACCAATACTGTTCGGTTCATCAAACCCCTTTGTATCTTTATCTGTTTTTAATTTCCCTATTCCTTCTAAATTATCTATAACTAGCTTAATCGAAGAAACGTCTAAGCTTGGATTCAAACTTTGCACTTGATCATTTTTATAAATAATATAGGTATTATATTTTTCTTCTGATTTATAACTATTGTTCTCCTTATTTTTATCATTAGTTGTTTTATCAGCTATTTCTTGTGTTGTAGTTCCATATAAACTCTTATCATTCGTATTGTATATACCATCAGTAGTTTGATATCTTGTTCTTCTATATTCTCCATCTTCTTTTTCTTCTATAATGGAGTGTATGATTTGTTCTTCTACATGCGCATACCCTTCATTCCCCGCAGACATTACCGTTTTCATGTCCCCTTCATCCAACGCCTTTACCAATCTTTCATACTCAATTTTTGTTTCCCCCACACTGCATCCACCGAATATTAAAATTAAGGTCAACATCTTAATTGTTAATTTCATTAACTTTCTCATTTTATCCCCCATGTAATATTCACGCTTATCCATTATTTTCATACTGCTTTTTATACTTTTCATAATCTTTTAACGCGTCTTGATTATTGTATTTTCTCCCGGCAAAATATGTATTAATTTGTAAAATACTCGTAACCACTTTCCCCTCTTCATTCTTTTTCTTATAGTTTACAGAGACACTCAGCTCTGATAACTCCATTGGTTTTTCTTTCGAATCTTTTGCAGCATCGAAATTAAGTACAATTGACGCACCACCATATTCGTCATATTGTAGCTTCAATTTATCATTTATCATTTGTTGGAATTCCGCTTCAGTTAATTCATATCCTACTAAATTAGGCTCATCAAACCCTCTTTTATCATCACCCGGTTTCATCTTTAGTTTTCCTACTCCATGAAGACGATCCATAAGAAGCTTCACTTGAGAAACTTCTAAGCTTAGATTTGTACTTTGTACTTGGCCGTTTTCATACTTAATATTTGTACTATATACTTTTTCTTTGTTATAGTTTTTAATTTTATCTTTTTCTTTTCTTTTATCAATATCAGTAGTTACTATTTGCGTTGTACTACCATATAAGTTTTTTCCTTTAATGTTATATACTCCATCAGTGGTTTGATAGATATTTTTTTCGTGTATGCCATCTTCTTTTTCTTCAAATGCACTATATATAACTCGTTCTTCTAAATGCGCATACCCATCATCACTAGCAGACATAACCTTCGTCATATCCCCTTCATCCAAAGCTTTTACAAATGGTTCATATTTAATTTTCGTTTCAAAAAAGCTACACCCACTAAGTAAACTCCCAACGACCGTCATAAGCATCAGCACCTTAGCTTTCTTTCTCATACTGTCACCTCATTCGTTACTCTTGGTATTTTAAGTTTAGTAATGTTTCCTTTTGGTAGTCATACACTTCGTCTTTTCCTAAAGATGTTTTGTTACTTGCGTATTTAATATTGAAAACACTTTGGTCGTTTACTGGTATAGTGATGATATCCGCTGTTAGTTTACTTCTCATTTTCAAATTGAAGTCTGCCACCATCTACATAATAATAATATACCTACTTAACTTATTGTTAACTGATCTTAGCAAATGCATATAAAGAAAGAGCATATTTTGAAAAAAACGATTAAAACATGCTCTTACACTCTTAATACAAATGATTCATTTTACGAACTGATATCATGCTTTCACACCAAATAATAAACGTAAAAAGTGCTTTAGATTTATTCTTTAGGAGACCGTTATTTTATAAGTTCTTCGATGTTATTACTTTTTTTGATTGTTTCTGATGATAGCCAGAGTGAATATCTTGTTCCATCCTTGTTGGTTAAAAATATGTCAAATTTTTCATTATATAGTTCTTCTTTAAGGATAGTGATTACCTTTGTCAGATCCTCAATTACAGGCGGCTTGTTTTTATATTGCATCTTACTGTCATTAAAAACTAAAGTCACCTTATACTCCGGACACTCCCCGTCTTTCGGATGTGGACAAGTAATACCTTCAATTACAAAATCGTCGTTTTGAATTCCTTTCAATCTGTCACCTACTTTTGTTTGAGTTTGAATCAAATATGTCCAATAACTTCTTACAGTGTTTTTCATAGTTAATAGCAGCTCTTCCTTCGTTATAACTTTTTGTACGTTTTCAAAAGGGAGACCTATATATTCACCATTATGATCTTTAATTTCAAGTTCTGTTATCTTTTTATTACTCTTCTGAATGAGTTGGAATAGAGCATATAAACGATCTAATTCTGCTGATTCAAATTGACTATAATCAATCTTGTTACTCGTTTTTAAAGTTAATAACAAATCATCAGTTGGTTTGTCTTCATGATAATCAACTATATACTGAAAAACATTTTCTTTTTCAAATTCCTCGTAGCCCAATTTTTTAATTTCTTTTAAAATTGGTTTAAATTTCTTATATTCCTTATATGTGTTTTTTCCGTATTGGTATTCATCACCTTTTATTTTTGAATATAAGAAGCCATCTACCTCTACTCTAAATTGAATATTTTTGTTGTTTTTTGCTTGAACAGTATGGTATGTATGTCCCATATTCCCTTCATGCATAGCGCCCCAATCTGTTACAACAACATCGATTCCATGTTTTTCTTTCATATATTTTTTAACCTGTTCTTCATTATTATTAATACAGCCACTCAAAAATAAGAAACATAACACTAACAATATTACATTTTTCATTCTTTTCATATAACCCCTAATACCCCTTCCTTACGTAAGAAATGATTCCTGGTTGTGTAGTATATTCAAAGCCATCTTTTCCCACAATCAAAATAAGCTTTCCTCTTTCCATATAGGAAGAGGAAAGCTTATTTCCCTTTTACTTTATTGTTGCTCTTGTGTTTCTACCGTTTGATTTTGTTGCTCTCTTTTATTTTTCTCTATTACCTTTTCAACAAACTCATTCCGCCATATTTTAAATTTAGCCGCAAATTGACTTTCAATTTTATTTCGATATCCTTCAAATTTCACTTCAACAATGTCAGAATGATTAAATAGTTTATATGTTTCTCCTGTTAAACCGACTGGATGTAGTACTCCTCCATAATCGTAGAAAGTATCATCATCCAGCAATACACCTCTTGTAGTGATTACATAATCTTCATCTTTCTCTTTCTCAAGACTTAACCTTACTACGCTTCCTAAAGGTAATACCTTTTCCATATAATCTTTCATGTTAGTTAACCGTCCCTTTTAATACTACGATTTTCTCTTCGATTTTTTGTCTCTTTTTTTCAAGTTGACGAATCCGATCAATAAAAGCATCACGTGTTTTCCCTTGCAAATTGCTGTCGATACTACTCTCTAAGCTTCGAATATCACTCGTTAAAGCTGATGCTGCTTTTTCAAGTTGCATCACCACGTTTATAATCTGATCCCTACCACCATTATTTGGAAATGTACTATGAACCTTATTCATTATCATATGTAAATCCATACCAATTCCCCTTTCTTCTTTCTCTTCCAAAGTCCGCGTATTGAAAAGAAATATATTTAGTTAGAAAAAATATTAATAATATGTTACTGCTCCTAACTCCTCATCTTTTGCAATCATAGAAAAGATTGCTTCTGAAACATCTTCATTCAATTGTTTCAAATCTTTTGAGAGCTCTTTTACATCTTTTGAGATTTCACCTAACAATGAACGGTTTATTCCTCTACTACCATCATTCATAAAGAGATGAAGCAATGAGTGTCGATGAGTTAAAATATGCTCTGCTACAATTGCAGTAACATTTGTATCTATGTGAAAATCTCCTTTAAACATATCTAGTAAATCCTGCACATAAGAACCCGCTACTTCCTTGGCAATCTCTAAAATTTCAGTTGCTGCTAAATACACAACGACACTTCCTGCTAAAAAGTCTACAGCCGCATTAAATACAGATTCTAATACTTCTAACACCTTTTCTTTACATTTAGCTAGAGTTGTTTCGATCCAATCTACAGCGGTATCTACCGTACTCTTAATTTCTAGAATTGCTACTATACTGTATTTAATCGCAGCACTTTTAGCCTCATTTACTAATTGCTGGACTTTTACATTTGCAGCTGAAATGTCCCCAGCCAATGAAATTGCAGCAATAATAGATCCAACTGGAGTATTTGCAGCTATTAAATTTATCGCTGCACCTGCTATAAACTCTTCTCCAGCATACGGTTTTCTATCAAACATGCCAGGAACAATCCCCGTATACAATTTTCCAGCCGATGCTGAAAGTTCAAAAGGTCCAGGAATAAGATCCAATCCTGTATCATTATGACTTTCTAGAGTTTTTAACGCTATTAGACTTCCATTTTTATCATAATCTTTTTCTTTAAAGGCATAAGAATGACCAGCCCCATTCGGTATAATATACATTTGTCCTGGAGTTGTAAAATCAGCTGCTTGAATTGCAGTATGTAATGGATCATTTTGATTGATAATATTTCGAATGTTTTTCATATCAGATCCGTCTCCATACTTGATTACATCACTATCCAAAACAGGAGCTGGGTTTAAAGTCAATACATCCATGTTATCTTGTTTGTTTCTTAGTGCAACTGTATCAGCTATCCCTCCACCTAACGAGTGTCCTGTTAAAGTTATTTTAGTACCTTTATACTCATCTCTAATATCTCTATAAAACTGTTCCGCTTGATCGTACTGTTCAATTGCTAATTCTGTACCAACTAAGTTATTAAGACCAATTTTCGCATCTGTTTTAACATCAACATTATTATCTTTTCCTGTTTGTGTTCCTACAAATACAATTACAATTTCTTTTGTCGTTTCATCCCGGAGAGCATATGCTCCTAGACCTGTAGTTTTATCTTCCTTAAAATCTATAATCGTGGCATCAAAATTAGCCTCTAATGCTGCTTCATTTTCTATAATAGATTTGTTATATACTCCTTCCCCTTTATTAAAATCATATATGTGTGTTGCTGCTAATTCTAATTTCCCCCTATCAGAAGTGAGTTTTAAAACTTCATCCGCCATAATTAATCATCTCCTTCCATACTCATTTATTATTACTATATTGTTTTTCATACTCTCCATAATCCTTTAATGCTTTTGGATCGTTGTATTTTTTCCCAGCAAAATATACTCTAATTTGTAAAATATTCGTAACCACTTTCCCCTCTTCATTCTTTTTCTTATAGTTTACAGAGACACTCAGCTCTGATAACTCCATTGGTTTTCCTTTCGAATTTTTTGCAGCATCGAAATTAAGTACAATTGACGCACCACCATATTCGTCATATTGTAGCTTCAATTTATCATTTATCATTTGTTGGAATTCCGCTTCAGATAATTCATATCCTACTGAATTAGGCTCATCAAACCCTTTTTTATCATCACCCGGTTTCATCTTTAGTTTTCCTACTCCATGAAGACGATCCATAAGAAGCTTCACTAGAGAAACTTCTAAGCTTAGATTTGTACTTTGTACTTGGCCGTTTTCATACTTAATATTTGTACTATATACTTTTTCTTTGTTATAGTTTTTAATTTTATCCTTTTCTTTTCTTGTATCAATTTTTGTAGTTACTGTTTGCGTTGTACTACCATATAAGTTTTTTTCTTTCGTGTTATATACTCCATCAGTGGTTTGATATACATTTTTTTTATATATGCCATCTTCTTTTTCTTCAAGTGTACTATGTATCACTCGTTCTTCTAAATGCGCATACCCATCATCACTCGCAGACATAACCGTCTTCATATCCCCTTCATCCAATGCTTTTACAAATCTCTCATATTCTATTTTTGTTTCTCCAAAACCACACCCACTAAATAAACTCGCAACTATCGTCATAACTATCATCACCTTAGCTTTCTTTTTCAATTTCATACGGTCACCTCGTTCGTTACTCTTGGCATTTTGAGTTTCATAATGCTTCCTTTTTGGTAGTAATACACTTCGTCTTTCCCTAAAGATGCTTCGTTACTTACGTATTTCACATTGAAAACACTTTGGTCGTTTAATGGCATTGCGATGATGCCCGCTGTTAGTTTACTTCTCATTTTCATCGGTAAGGCATCTCGGTTTCGATCCATATAGTCATGATGTCCTGCTAGGACGAAGTAAATACCAACTGCACGAGATAGATCCATTAAAGTTGTTGCGTCGTCTGTTTCTAAGTAAACGAGTCTGCTAAATTCTTCAACGTTTGTCATAATGATAAGTTGTTTTGTAAACACTGGTATTTCTCTTCCTTCTTGTCTTGCTTGTGATAATTCAAGAGATCGTTCACGAATCACTTCCATCCAGTATTTCACGTGAACGTTTACTTCATTTTCTTCTACGATGTAATGAGTCACATTGTCTTTATACTGAACGAAGCTATACTCCGCTGTATCTACTAATGTTATACTCTCAAAATAGTCTTTATTCATTTGGGAGAGTATACTTGATATGACTTGTTTTCTAATACTATCATCTGCACTGTAAACCATTAAATGATCATTAACTGCAATATCATGCGCAACGACTTCTACATTTGTGAAGTCAAGTCCCAGTGGAACTTTTCCTGCTTGTAATGCTTTGATAACGTCCTTGTTTTTACGATATGTTACAAGATCAATGACTTCTGGCATCATTGGAATTGCCTTCGGACGTTCTCCATCCCATTCTTGATCCATTTCACTTGCTTCTTGTTGCAATAATTGAATTTGTTGTAATTCATCTTCTGCTTTTGTTGGTAACACTGCCTGGAATAATGTCGGTGAATCTAGTTTTATAATTGCTCGTCCTGCCATTTCTTCCACTTTTACATCAGATCGACCTACAATGCCTGAGATTTCACTTTGATCAATCATATATAGACATGTTTGCAATTTAATGTTGTTATATAGCTGAATACGCAGTGCATTTTGTCGACCTGCACTGATTAGTGTGTGAATACCCAAGCTTGCGCCATCGCGAACAATTTGTATCATTAACATTTCAAAGTCTTCGTAAAATCTAGCTTCTTTTACCGCATCGTAATTATCAATCGTAACGATGATATTCGGCATTTGTTTACCGCTAGCTTTTTCATACATTTCTATGCTTGCAACGTCATATTCACTTAACATACGTTTACGTTGTTTCATCTCTTGCGTTAATCTTTCAACTAGTTTTAAGCACTTTTCTGCTTCGTCAATCGTAATCGTATCCGCAACATGTGGCAGTCCCTTTAATGGTAAGAGACCATTCGTACCAAGGTCTACTAAATACACATGCAAATGCTCCGGGCTATTTTGACGCGCTACATCCATAATGACTGATTGTAAGAACGTCGATTTACCGTAACCTGGACTTGAGAAGACGGCTACATGTCCATCTTTACTTATGTCTAATGTTAATGGTGTTTGTGATTGTAATTCAGGTTGGTCTAGTAAACCAACTATTGCTTGTAATGGTTTCTTCGCTTCATTCCATGCTTCTTTAAAGTGCACTGGGTGTAAGTCTTGCAGGAATATTTTTTCTGGAAGCGGTGGTAACCACGGTCTTGCGAGCGCTTCAATTTGTCTTTCTTCTGTATAATCATGAATATAATCGATAACTGCATCAAGTTCAGACGGCACCGTCGCAACTTCTTTGTTATCTCCAAGTCCACTTAAGTCTTCACTTAAGATTTCATATTGACCTAAGTCGTTGATTGCATAAATTGTTGTATCGAGACGATCTTGATCATCCTTATCTTCTACATAGTCAGCACCGCTCCATGCAGATTGGAATAGTTCATAGATTTCATTATTTCCGACCTGTAAGTACGCGCGTCCTGGCAGTGTAATTTCTGCTGCGTCAGGTGTTTTTAATATTTCATTACTGTCTGATGTATTTTGCACTTTAAGCGCTAGTTTAAATTTCGAGTTACTCCAAATTTGATCATCGACAACCCCGGTTGGTTTTTGTGTAGCCAGTATTAAATGAATACCAAGAGAACGCCCGATACGCGCTGTTGAAACTAATTCTTTCATAAAGTCTGGCTGCTCTGCCTTCAACTCCGCGAACTCATCACTAATTAAGAATAGATGCGGCATCGGCTCTGTTACAGCGCCTTCTTTGTATAATTTTTGATATTGGTTAATATGATTCACATTATTCTCGCCAAATAAGCGTTGGCGTTTTTGTAATTCTGCCTTAATCGAAGCGAGTGCACGCATACTTTGCGCACCATCTAAATTCGTAATCGTTCCTAGTAAGTGCGGTAGATTTCTAAATAAGTTCGCCATTCCTCCGCCCTTATAGTCAATTAATAGAAACGCAACTTCATAAGGATGGAAATTGACCGCAAGAGATAGAATATACGACTGAATAATCTCTGACTTACCAGAACCTGTAGTACCAGCGATTAACCCGTGTGGTCCGTGTGCTTTTTCATGTAAGTTTAAATTTACAAGATCTTCTTTACCGCGAAGACCAAGCGGTACAGCTAATGATTTATGAGCAGCATTTTTTGCCCAGCGGCCTGTAATATTTAATTCATCAATTTTTTCAACGCCATACATTTCTAAGAATGTAACACTTTCTGGAATACTATTTTTCAAGTTTTGCAGGTGATTCAATGGTGCAAGTGCTCTAGCTACATCTTCTAAATTAAATCCTTCTGGAAAATGATCCGGTGCGAACTGACGATTTACAAGTTCCCCTTGTTCTAAGATGATATTTCCTTTTTTCGAGTCTCTTATGTCAACAACTGTCTTCACATGCTCCGGTAAGCTTTGCATCACATCTTGAACGAATACGAGTGATACACCTAAATCACTTGGATCTTCATTAAAGAATTCCATTACAACGTGATCTAAGATGAGTTTTTCATCCGTTATAAGGACAACATAATGCGGTGAAAAATGTATTTTTTCACTTGAATTGCTTTTTTCATCTACTTTCAGTTTTCGTTCTTTCAATATTTGATACAAACTATTCAGTACTTGGTCTCGGCTTCTATCATGATATACAAAACCACGTACATTAATATCACGTACACTTGCATGAGGCAACCAGCGCATCCAGTCCCACTTCTTCTTCTCCTCTTCAGGAAAGACTGTAATAAACTGCAAGTCATAATAACTATGGAATAAAGCTGTTTGCATCACTAATAGTTGTAATTGTTCGAGCACTAACGAACGCTGCCCAATATATCCAACTGGTCCATTCATTAAATCTGTTACAACCGGAACATCGGCTTGAAAAAGATATTGCTGTCTTAGCTCACGTGCCATGGCAATAAGCTCGTCTTTAAACTGGCTAAATTCCTCTTCATTAAATTCAATTTCAAAACTAGTATCTACATTCCCTTTTCCCACTCGGTATGTTAAGAAATCATGATGCATGATTGTTTTTTCATATATACGAGGGTTCACTTCTATCGCCATTTCTCTAATTTCGGTAACATCTGGATAATGATAATGAAGTGCATGACGCTGTTTCTCACTTTCAGCATGTAAATCCTTTGTTTTTTGCATTAAGTATTCTCGATAACTCTTATCTCGCTCGGCAATATCAATTTTGTATTGCTTTAAGTTTTTTATGTACGATGTGATCGAAACAATAACAGTCACGACTGTCATTGCTAGCGATGCGAAAATAAATAAACCGTATGATTGAAATATAGATAACATGACAGTTACCACAATCATTACGAGAGATGGAACAATAATCCTTGCTAGATGCTCTGTTGGTTTTGATGGTTTTGATGATGGTTTTGCAATTATCATTTTTTCAACTGGCTCACGATAAATAATCCGTGGTGAACGATGATAATCTGGATACTCATCATGATAAAAGCTGTCCGCTTCTAGTAAACGAGGTAATGTCGAGTCTACCCGTTTTTCTGCTGCGAATATTTGAACATCTTCACTTCCAATTTGAATTGTTACGCCATCAAAATATAAGTGATCTCCAGCTTCTACATTCGCTGTACCTTTCAATTTAGAATAATTATGAAAGACGTTCCCCTCATACACGTTAATTTTAAACGGCTCATCTAATGTTTCACGAATGAACAGAAAATCTGTAGTAGCATCATGAACTGTTATATCATCGTAGTCATTTTTACTAATTGCTATCGAATATTTCGTTGATGTATCATATACAATTACTTCTTCTACAGTTGCAATCCAAATGCGCATAGCCTTGTTATTCTTTAATTGAATTGTATTCGCCTTATTAAAACAAAGGACTTGCTCTCCTATCTTCCAAGCTTCTAATTCGCTATCCCAATTTAACAAAAGTGATTCATCTAAATCAAAGTCAGTAATATGATTTGACCATTCTTTCCCAATCGTCACTGTAGGACGTTCGGATGGATGTAAGCGGCATTTATGTAATCGATTGCCGTAACTTAGTGCAAGTAGTTGCTCCATACTTCTCCACTTCTCCTTTTGTTCGCTCTATCTGTAAGGAGTTTCCATACATATATATCCATTTTGATTTTCCAACATATAAGTCGCTGCTATGAAAAATAAAAGGTATCCTACACTCGTTTTCTCTTTTTGTTTTCACTTAGCATGGGCCTCCATGGACGGACGCTCTCTCCCACCTAAAAAGAAAGAGTTATGTCGGTTTTTCATTTTGTATTTATATAGATTGGATATATATGTACTCCCTATCTTTTCTTGTTGTTTATATACCCATTTTCATATAGATTCAGCAAAAGTCTTCATCCTTTTACTTTGCTTTTTTTGTATTAGATATATCTTTTTCATTGGATGAATCACTATATTTTTTCTTATATTCATTCAATTGTTGTTCAAATGTTTTTAGCTTTTCATCGCGCTCTTTTCCTGGTAAATCCGGATTATTTTTCACTGCTTCTATTTGTTTAATTAAGCCATACATGATTAATTGTGGATCATCCACACTTTTCGCTAAATCTAACGATTTATCAAAATTACCTTTTCCGTTGTAAATCCAGTACAATAAATACTTTTCATCACTTTTTAAAGTAACATTTTTCATAATTGCTGCTTTTTGCTCATCAGATAATTTCTCTACTTTCAAGTAGGAATACGCTAACTCATATTTAGATGCTAGCGGTAATGATTCAAACTCTTCCTCATTCAAATTACTAATTACCTTATCGTAATCCGTTGCTAAGAAATTTTTATTAGCTTCTAGAAGTGTATTTTGATACGGCACTTTCATAAATGTGTAGTAAACGACTGGTGCTGCTAAGATAACTGTAGCTGCCGCAAATGAAAATGCTAAGTATTTAAATAATTTAAACTGCTTTTTCGGAACAAGTTGCATTGTTTTTTCTGCTTTTGCTTGCTCCTTTAAAAAATTCACTTCGATAAACTGTTTCAGTTCCTCAAAGCTTTCCATGTTGACCACATTCTGTTCAAATGTAGTTTCTTTTGCGCTTTCCAATAAACCAGCATATAGATCATCATAACTATGTTTTTTGGAAAACAAAGCAATAATAAAACATTTGTAGTGGAGTAAAAATTGATTTTCTGTTAGTGGTTTGGGCGGGGCAATCTCTCGAATTCCGCGATGTATAATAAAAGGCATTAAATTTGCATCAAATACTAAATTATCCGGGTGTAAAAAGAAAGTTATTCTTCTATGCAAATACTCTTGAAAACGAGATAGATTTCGGATTAAACGTAATTTCTCATTTCTTTCTAATTTCTTTACATCTTCCCATTTCAATAATTTCTTTTCTACCGTATATGTAAAAGTAAATGTATCATCATGCTCTTCTATTGTTACTGGTAGAAACATTGATGATTTTTCCGTTAATAACTCCAATTGACGGGTATCTTTTACTTGCGTTTGAGATTTAGCAAGTTCTAATTTCCAAGTATCTTCTTCTATTTCAAATCGATACTCCATTGAATCAATCTGAATTGTTTTCTCCGTCATGTTCTTCCTCTTCTCCTTTTCACCATAAACCTATTCTGATTTTACGAATTCACTTGAGTAGGTTACATGCTGCGTTCATGATTATGTAATTTATATTACTTGTAATATATCTCCATCTGTTACTTGGTGATCTACCAATCTATCATCATCTGTTAATAATAACGATTTATTCACAACTTTAATTACGTAGTTTGATGTATCGTATTTTTCAATTTTTAATGTTTCAATTAAATTTTTAAGCAAATATTTAACAGACTGATGATTGGGGATTCGTAAATCGTATGTATTTCCATTCCATTTATGAAAATCAACAGTGACGTTAATATGTGTCTGTATAGCCATTTGTGATTCTCCTTACATCCAAATTTTCCGAATGATGATTCCAAATCCAATAAAAATGAATATAACGCCAATAATAATTAATCCAATCAATGTCGGACTAATTGGCTCTTCTGTTTTGGCTTGGCTATGATCCGTTTCACTAGAACTTGCTCTCACGTTATAGTCTTTTGAAAACAAACTCTTCTGTGTGTCTTTCATTTTATCTATTTTTTTCGTATTCAAAAATAAAGAGTCATTCAACTCTTTCATTTCTTTTTTTTGTTTCTTTTGTTTTTCATTAATTTGTTTTTCAACTTCTTCATTAAATAATTGAATTGCTGCTTTATCGAGCTCTGT
This sequence comes from Bacillus sp. 95MFCvi2.1, assembly GCF_000374965.1. NCBI lineage: Bacteria > Bacillati > Bacillota > Bacilli > Caryophanales > Bacillaceae > Bacillus > Bacillus sp. 95MFCvi2.1. Next base: position 20,683 of record NZ_KB895734.1, read on the forward strand.
CTCTTGCTGTCCTTTTTCATTTCTTTCTTGGTTATCTTCATGTAGCCGATCTACTTTGAAATCAAGTTTACCATTATCATTCAGGTAACTGTCTGCTGCGCTACCCATGAGGGGCGCAGCAAACAAGAAAAGAAAAAAGACAAATGATAACCTAGCCAGCTGTATGCATTGTTTCATCATCGTCAATTTTTTCCTCCCACCTTTTATGCCATACAAATAGATTGATAATAAATCCAACAATTGCTATTACAAGAAGGACTGCGAAAGTGACATGACCATCATTTTTACCACTTATAAAATTATTTAAGAAATCTTCTATATATTGAAGTGGTGAAAATTCACGTAACTTACCAAGATATGATGTCTTAGTTACCTTAACTCCAACAGCTTCTGTTAAAAATAGATACAGACTTAATGATGTTAATAAGATAAACATGCCTATCATTTTTGCTTGGCGTAATAGATATGTTGAAACGAAGACAAACGCCATCATTGTAATTGTTATAAAAGCAATCCAAATTAACCTTTGATTTCCGCTGAATTCTAATAATTTCCCAGCGATGATACCAATTATAACTCCTTCAACAATAGCTATTCCGAATGTAATTGCCGTGATTGGTAAGTTCATATCTAAAATTGATGATTTTTCTTCAAAATCATCTTGTTGATGACGCTTTCTTTCCTGATTCGCAATAGCGTATGACGTAAATAAAGAAACAATAAAACATACTAATACAATTAAATATGGTGTAAAGGCATTGCCTGCTGTAATAACACCGTCATTTTGTTTTAAAACTGGATTCGCTAAAAACTTGTATAACTGTTCATTCTGACGTTCGCCAACACGGCTATTCGCTAATACTGTACTGAAGTTTTTCGCGAATGACTTATCATCCGATACTTTATCAGTTAAATCGTTTAATAATGTATCAGCTTTTGACACCATCGTTACACCGCTGTCTTGAATTTCTTTTGCTTGATTATTAATTTGATCAAACGTTTTATATACCTCGTCAGAAGCTAGCAAAGTACCTTTCGAACTTTCAGCTAACGATTGACTCTGTGTCACTAATGATTTCAATCCAGTGTCTAATGCTAATATAGCTGTCTGTTCTCCTTCACGACTACTTACTATTGTTCTTTGTTCCTCCATCAGTTTTAGACTACCTTCACGCCACTTCATTGCACCGTTTAAATACTCAGTCAGATTCGTATTCATTACATTAGCTTGTTCTGATGTTTGTTTTAATGTTTCTGCCAAACGGTCTGAATTTTGGTTAACATTTTTAGCTAAGAGCTGCAAATCATTAATTTTTTGTTTTACCTGATTCATCTCAGATGTTACTTCCGCCTGAATTTCAGATGAAACAAGACCTGTAATGATATCTAACACATTTTGTTTATTTAACATGTAATAAAGAGATTTTGATGTGGCAAGATCTTTTAAAGCTTGTTTTTCTAACTTTCCTGATAAATCTTCTGTTTTCATATCAAGCCCATAATACAGTTCATATAAGCCTGATAATTCTTCATAATTTTTCACTGTGTTCACAGCGTCTTTTATTAACCCCTCAGATGATGCTGGAGATAAAACTTCCATTTTTTGATGAACAATATGATCATTAGTACGTTCTATTGTTTCAACTTCTTTATTTCCCTCACCCGGATTAGTTGTGCCACCGCCTGGGTTTGTTGTGCCACCACCTGGCTCTGTTGTGCCACCACCTGGGTTTGTTGTACCACCGCCTGGGTTTGTTGTGCCGCCACCTGGCTCTGTTGTGCCACCGCCTGGGTTTGTTGTGCCGCCGCCTGGCTCTGTTGTGCCACCGCCTGGGTTTGTTGTGCCACCGCCTGGGTTTGTTGTACCACCACCTGGCTCTGTTGTGCCACCGCCTGGGTTTGTTGTACCACCACCTGGCTCTGTTGTGCCACCGCCTGGCTCTGTTGTGCCACCGCCTGGGTTTGTTGTACCACCACCTGGCTCTGTTGTGCCACCGCCTGGGTTTTTGTTTCCATCTTTATTTGGTTCTTTTGTTTCACTACCAGTCTTACTATCTGTCAATTGTTTAATTGAATGTACTGGCGTTTTTGTGCGATTTGTCAGTTTGACAACTTGATTACTTTGTTTA
>NZ_KB895735.1:0-22034 GCF_000374965.1 Bacillus sp. 95MFCvi2.1
AAGCATGGTGACATGTGGAGCTGACGAATACTAATAGATCGAGGACTTAACCATATAATATGAAGCAAATGTTATCTAGTTTTGAAGGAATATACCTTCAATAGTTTGGTGATGATGGCAGAGAGGTCACACCCGTTCCCATACCGAACACGGAAGTTAAGCTCTCTAGCGCCGATGGTAGTTGGGACCTTGTCCCTGTGAGAGTAGGACGTCGCCAAGCAAAAACCTAAGTCGTTTCGACTTAGGTTTTTTTGTATACATTTTTATTTGCCAAATGTAGTAATCCATAAATTTAGTAATGCTAAAAAAGAAAAAAGAAGAGGCTGTTTAAAATAATAGTGATTTGTTTTGGTTTTCCAGGTTTTCCGAACGAACCTAGAATAGTTCCGATAATGGGACTAATTATTTCTATAAGCAGTATAGGTTTGAAGTAATGATAGTAGAAAAAGTGAGATGTTATAAAGGAAGATTCAATAATTGCACCAGTTACTGCGATGAAAAAAAACAAATATGATCATATATTAAGGTTCTGCATAATTAATCCACCTATAAATTAGTGTGAACTTATAGTAATAGTATCATGAGCTTCACTTAAATATACAAAAAATGATATTACTTAAACCTTAATTTGATTACTTCTTCTTATGCTAAGGTTATACATGGTATGAATTTGAAAATAAATAACTGTTATTGTGATAAATTTAGAAAATGAAATTCAATTAAATCCTGGTTAAGGTATTTTATCGCTACACGGCTAGATCTTCATATGATTGCATCTTATACGCCTATCCTAATTCCCTTTCCCACTTGCATATATTTTCACTTCTTCTTTTGAATATAACTAAAACACGAACGATATCAATAACTAATAAAAAAACATTCGATTATTTGTTGACATGGCTTATGAAATGTTGTTAATATATCCATAGAAACAATATTATATCGCACCTCATATAATCGCGGGGATATGGCCTGCAAGTCTCTACCTAACGACCGTTATTCGTTAGACTATGGGGGAAAGTCACTCGGTATTTTTCTATTCACAAGGGATACGTATGCCTGAGTAGAGCGCTTTCTCTCATAGTAAAAGAGAAACTGTTCTATTTCAGGCTTTTTTTATTTGAATCGGGGGGATTCTAATATGAAATCACTAGTTGGAATCATAATGGGAAGCACGTCAGACTGGGAAACAATGAAATATGCTTGTGACATTTTAGATGAATTACACATTCCGTATGAGAAGAAAGTTGTATCCGCTCATCGGACTCCAGATTATATGTTTGAATATGCAGAAACAGCTCGTGAACGTGGGTTAAAAGTTATTATTGCTGGAGCTGGAGGAGCCGCTCATTTACCAGGGATGGTTGCGGCGAAGACAAATCTTCCTGTAATCGGTGTTCCTGTTCAATCAAAAGCGTTAAATGGTTTAGATTCTTTACTGTCTATCGTTCAAATGCCAGGAGGGGTTCCAGTTGCGACTGTTGCGATTGGTAAGGCTGGTTCAACAAACGCAGGACTACTTGCTGCACAAATACTTGGATCATTTCATGATGACATACATGATGCATTAGAACTGAGACGAGAAGCAATTGAGAAAAATGTGCGTGAAGGTAGTGAGTTGGTATGACAAGAATCATTTTACCGGGAAAAACAATTGGCATTATTGGTGGTGGCCAGCTTGGAAGAATGATGGCGCTAGCAGCGAAGGAAATGGGTTATAAAATTGCTGTACTAGATCCGGCAAAGCATTCACCATGTGCACAAGTTGCTGATATTGAAATTGTTGCATCTTATGATGATTTGAAAGCGATTCAGCATTTAGCGGAAATAAGCGATGTTGTCACATATGAATTTGAGAATATTGATTATAGATGTTTACAATGGCTTGAAAAACATGCGTATTTACCACAAGGCAGTCAGTTATTAAACAAAACGCAAAATCGTTTTACAGAAAAGAATGCAATCGTAAAGGCTGGTTTACCAGTAGCACCATATAGACTTGTGAAGAAGCAAGATGAACTTTTAGAAGCAATTACGGAACTTTCCTTTCCTTGTGTGTTAAAAACAACAACAGGAGGATATGACGGAAAAGGGCAAGTTGTTTTAAGAAGTGAGACGGATGTTGTAAGAGCATGGGAGCTTGCCAGTCAAGCTGAATGTATTCTTGAAAAATGGGTGCCATTTGAAAAAGAAATATCAGTTATTGTAACTCGTAGCGTAAGTGGTGAAACGAAGGTATTTCCAGTAGCTGAAAATATTCACGTTAATAACATCTTACATGAATCCATCGTACCAGCTCGTATTACAGAAGAGCTTTCACAAAAAGGAATTGAATATGCACAGGTACTAGCGGATGAACTGCAGCTTGTGGGAACACTAGCGGTAGAGATGTTTGCTACGGCAGATGATGAGATTTATATTAATGAATTAGCACCAAGACCTCACAATTCAGGACATTATACAATTGATGCATGCGAAACGAGTCAATTTGGGCAACATATTCGAGCAATCTGTAATTTACCTCTAGGAGAAACAAATTTGTTAAAACCAGTTGTCATGGTAAACATTTTAGGCGAACATATAGAAGGGGTCCTAAAGCAAGTGAATAGATTAACCGGGTGCTATTTACACTTGTATGGAAAAGAAGAAGCAAAGCTGCAGCGTAAAATGGGGCATGTAAATATTTTAAATGAAAATGTTGAAGATGCTTTAGACAAAGCGCAAGAATTGCATATTTGGGACCATCAAGAACAACTTTTGGAGGGAAAAAGATGATTAGTCGTTATACACGCCCTGAAATGGGTGCGATTTGGACGGAAGAGAACAAATTTAAAGCGTGGTTAGAAGTTGAGATTTTAGCATGTGAAGCATGGGCCGAACTTGGTGATATCCCAAAAGAAGATGTGAAAAAAATTCGTGAACATGCATCATTCGATATGGAGCGTATTTATGAGATTGAAAAAGAAACACGTCATGATGTAGTTGCTTTCACTCGTGCTGTATCAGAAACACCAGCATTAGGTGAAGAACGCAAATGGGTACATTACGGTTTAACATCTACAGACGTAGTAGATACAGCTTTATCTTATATCTTAAAACAAGCAAATGAAATTCTACTAAACGACTTAGAAAATTTCATTACTATTTTAGCTAACAAAGCAAAAGAGCATAAGTACACAATTATGATGGGAAGAACACACGGTGTTCATGCAGAACCAACAACATTTGGTTTAAAACTTGGTCTTTGGTATGAAGAAATGAAACGTAACTTAGAACGTTTCAAACAAGCAGCTGATACAGTTCGCGTTGGTAAATTGTCTGGTGCAGTTGGTACATACGCGAACATTAATCCATTCGTAGAAAAATATGTTTGTGAAAACTTAGGGTTAGAAGCAGCTCCGATTTCAACACAAACATTGCAACGTGATCGTCATGCACATTACATGTCAACACTTGCATTAATCGCAACATCTATTGAGAAAATGGCAGTCGAAATTCGTGGTTTACAAAAGAGTGAAACACGTGAAGTGGAAGAGTCATTTGCGAAAGGACAAAAAGGTTCTTCTGCAATGCCACATAAACGAAATCCAATCGGTTCTGAAAATATGACTGGTTTAGCTCGTGTTATCCGTGGTTATATGATGACATCTTACGAGAATGTTCCATTATGGCATGAACGTGATATTTCACATTCTTCTGCGGAACGTATTATCTTACCAGATGCAACAATCGCATTAAACTACATGTTAAATCGCTTTGGTAATATCGTGAAAAACTTAACGGTATTCCCAGAGAACATGAAGCGCAATATGCAAAGAACATACGGTTTAATTTACTCTCAACGCGTAATGCTTACACTAATCGACAAAGGTATGGTACGTGAAGAAGCTTACGATATCGTACAGCCTAAAGCGATGGAAGCTTGGGAGACACAAGTACAATTTAAGGAGCTTGTAGAAGCAGATGAGCGTATTACAAGCAAATTAACACAAGAAGAAATCAACGAATGCTTTAACTACGAGCATCACTTACAACACGTTGATACAATCTTTGAACGTCTTGGATTAAACTGATAATTTTATATGGCACAGAATAGAGTCATTCTGTGCCATTCTTTATAAAAAAATTATTCATATTTTTCAAACTACAGGGGGCTTGCGAAATGCAAAAGCTAGAATTGCTGTATGAAGGTAAGGCAAAAAGAATTTATCGTACAGAAGCAGCAGATATGGTTTGGGTAGAGTACAAAGATAGTGCTACTGCTTTCAATGGGGAGAAAAAAGCGACAATTACAGGAAAAGGTCGTCTGAACAATGAGATTACAACTCTTTTATTCAGAAAGTTACAAGAAGTGGGAATTAAAACACATTTTGTTGAGAAGCTGTCAGATACAGAACAACTTGTGAAAAAAGTAAGTATTATTCCATTAGAGGTTGTCACAAGAAACGTAATTGCAGGAAGTCTTTCAAAACGATTAGGAATGGAAGAAGGAACTGTACTTGCAGCACCAATCGTAGAATTTTACTACAAAGATGATGATTTAGGAGATCCGCTTGTAACAGAAGATCATATTCGCGTATTAAACGTTGCAACGCCAAAGCAAGTAAGTACATTAAGAGAAAAAGCTCTACAAATCAATCAAGTATTGATTGAGCACTTCGCAAGCTGTCGTGTAAGATTAGTAGATTTTAAATTAGAGTTTGGTGTAACAGAAGAAGGCGAAATCGTATTAGCAGATGAAATTTCACCAGATACTTGCCGTTTATGGGATGAAGAGAGCAATGAGAAATTTGATAAAGATGTATTCCGCCGTGATTTAGGCAATTTAACAGAGGCATATGAAGAAATTTTAAAACGTTTAGGGGGAGCTTCACATGTATAAAGTTAAGGTATATGTAACATTAAGAGAGAGCGTATTAGATCCACAAGGAACAGCAGTAAAAGGTGCTCTTCACAGTCTTTCCTTTACAGAAGTACAAGATGTCCGTATTGGTAAATATATGGAGTTAACAATCGATAAATCAGTAACTGATCTGGATAGCAAGGTAAAAGAAATGTGTGAAAAACTATTAGCGAACGTTGTAATGGAAGATTTCCGTTACGAAGTTGAGGAGGTTGTCGCACAGTGAAATTTGCCGTAATCGTTTTTCCAGGTTCGAACTGTGATGTTGATATGTTTCATGCAATTAAGGATGAGCTTGGTGAAGAGGTAGACTACGTTTGGCATGATGCAGAGAATTTAGATGAGTATGATGCAATTCTTTTACCAGGTGGATTCTCTTACGGTGATTATCTTCGCTGCGGTGCCATTTCTCGCTTTGCAAATGCAATGAAGGCAGTGCAAAAAGCTGCTGAGCAAGGAAAGCCGATTTTAGGTGTATGTAATGGATTCCAAATTTTAGTTGAATCAGGATTACTACCAGGTGCATTAATGCGAAATGAAAACTTGAAGTTTATGTGTCGTACAGTTCAGTTACGTGTGGAAAATAATGAAACAATGTTTACGTCGCAATATAAACAGGGTGAAGTAATCGATATTCCAATCGCACATGGCGAAGGAAATTACTACTGCGATGAAGCAACTCTTAAAGAATTAGAAGAAAAGAACCAAATTGCATTCCGTTATGTAGACAATCCAAACGGAAGCGTTTCAGATATTGCAGGTATTGTAAATGAAAAAGGAAATGTACTTGGCATGATGCCACATCCAGAGCGTGCTGTGAGTGAATTGCTTGGCGGCGCTGAAGGTTTAAAAGTCTTTCAATCTATTTTGAAACATTGGAGGGAAACATATGTCGTTAATGCTTGAACCAAATCCAACACAAATTAAAGAAGAACGTATATATGCGGAAATGGGGCTAACAGACGAAGAGTTTGCCATGGTTGAAAAGATTTTAGGTCGTTTGCCGAACTACACAGAAACAGGTCTTTTCTCTGTTATGTGGTCAGAGCACTGTAGTTATAAAAACTCAAAACCAGTTCTTCGTAAGTTTCCAACAACAGGAGAGCGTGTACTACAAGGACCTGGAGAAGGTGCAGGGATTGTAGATATCGGTGATAACCAAGCGGTTGTATTTAAAATGGAAAGTCATAATCACCCTTCAGCAATTGAGCCATATCAAGGCGCGGCAACGGGTGTTGGTGGTATTATTCGCGATGTATTCTCTATGGGAGCACGTCCAGTAGCATTATTAAACTCACTTCGCTTCGGTGAACTACAATCACCACGCGTAAGATATTTATTTGAAGAAGTAGTTGCAGGGATTGCAGGATACGGTAACTGCATCGGTATTCCAACTGTGGGCGGAGAAGTACAGTTTGATCCATGTTATGAAGGCAACCCGCTTGTAAATGCAATGTGCGTTGGTTTAATTAATCATGAAGATATTAAAAAAGGGCAAGCGCACGGTGCTGGTAATACGGTTATGTACGTAGGTGCTTCAACAGGACGTGACGGTATTCACGGTGCAACTTTCGCATCGGAAGAACTATCTGAGAGTTCAGAAGCAAAACGTCCAGCAGTACAAGTAGGCGATCCATTTATGGAGAAACTTCTTATTGAAGCATGCCTAGAGCTGATCCAATCTGATGCTCTTGTCGGAATTCAAGATATGGGAGCTGCCGGTTTAACATCATCTTCTGCAGAAATGGCAAGTAAAGCAGGAATGGGTATTGAAATGTACTTAGACGATGTACCACAACGTGAAACAGGTATGACACCATATGAAATGATGTTATCTGAATCACAAGAACGTATGTTGATTGTGGTGAAAAAAGGTAGAGAACAAGAAATTGTAGATTTATTTGAAAAGTACGGACTTGCGGCAGTTACGATGGGGAAAGTAACTGAAGATAAAATGCTTCGATTATTCCATAAAGGTGAAATGGTAGCGGAAGTTCCAGCAGATGCATTAGCAGAAGAAGCACCAATTTATCATAAGCCTTCAAAAGAAGCAGCGTACTTTAAAGAGTTCCAAGAAATGAAGATGGAAACACCAAAAGTAGATAACTATAAAGAGACATTACTAGCTCTATTACAACAACCAACGATTGCAAGTAAAGAGTGGGTATATGATCAGTACGATTATCAAGTGCGCACAAGCACAGTTGTCACACCAGGATCAGATGCGGCAGTTGTACGTGTACGTGGTACAGAGAAAGCATTAGCAATGACAACAGACTGTAACTCTCGCTACATTTACTTAGATCCTGAAATGGGCGGTAAAATTGCAGTAGCAGAAGCTGCACGTAATATCGTATGTTCTGGTGGAGAACCACTTGCAATTACAGATTGCTTGAACTTTGGTAACCCAGAAAAACCAGAGATTTTCTGGCAAATTGAGAAGTCAGTAGATGGTATGAGTGAAGCTTGTCGCACATTACAAACTCCAGTTATCGGCGGAAACGTATCAATGTACAATGAACGTAGCGGTGAAGCTGTATATCCAACACCGACTGTTGGTATGGTAGGTCTTGTTCATGACTTAAAACATGTAACAACACAAGAGTTTAAGCAAGCTGGCGATCTTATTTATGTAATTGGTGAAACGAAAGCTGAGTTTGGTGGAAGTGAATTGCAAAAGATGGTATACGGTAAAATCTTTGGTCAGTCACCAAGCATCGATTTAGAAGTAGAATTAAAACGCCAAAAACAATTACTAGAAGCTATTCAAGCGGGACTTGTTCAATCTGCACATGACGTTGCAGAAGGAGGATTAGCAGTTGCGATTGCTGAAAGTGCAATTGGTGCGAAACACTTAGGTGCTACTGTGAAATTAGATGGGGAAGCAACAGCGGCATTATTCTCGGAATCACAATCACGCTTTGTCGTAACAGTAAAACGTGAACAACAAGAAGCGTTTGAGAAATCAGTAGAAGCAATTCAAGTTGGAGAAGTCACAAATACAAATGAAGTAACAATTCATAATGAAGAAAATGAAGTATTACTTATAGCAAATGTTGATGAAATGAGAAAGGCTTGGAAAGGGGCAATCCCATGCTTGCTGAAATAAAGGGGTTAAATGAAGAATGTGGCGTTTTCGGAATTTGGGGGCATGAAAATGCAGCACAAGTTACGTACTACGGATTGCATAGTTTGCAGCACCGTGGGCAAGAAGGCGCGGGCATTGTTGTCAATAACGGGGAGAAAATTGTTGGCCATAAGGGGTTAGGTTTAGTATCAGAAGTGTTTTCAAGAGGTGAGCTAGAAGGCTTAAATGGAAAATCAGCAATTGGACACGTGCGCTATGCGACAGCAGGCGGAAGTGAAGTAGCAAATGTGCAACCATTACTATTCCGTTTCTCTGATCATAGTATGGCGTTAGCTCACAACGGAAATTTAATTAACGCAAAAATGCTTCGCCGTGAATTAGAGGCAGAAGGAAGTATTTTTCAAACAAGTTCAGATACAGAAGTACTGCTTCATTTAATTAAACGTAATACAAAAGGTTCACTAATCGAGAGCGTAAAAGATGCATTGAACAAAGTAAAAGGCGCATTTGCGTATCTTTTACTAACAGGAAATGAAATGATTGTTGCACTAGATCCGAATGGATTCCGACCACTTTCAATTGGGAAAATGGGGGATGCGTATGTCGTAGCATCTGAAACATGTGCTTTTGATGTAGTTGGTGCAACATACATTCGTGATGTAGAACCTGGAGAACTACTTATCATTAATGACGAGGGTATTCAAGTAGATCGTTTTACAAACGAAGTAGATCATGCAATTTGTAGTATGGAATACATTTACTTTGCTCGTCCAGATTCTAATATTGCTGGCATTAACGTTCATGCAGCACGTAAAAATATGGGAAAACGTTTAGCGATGGAAGCTCCAATTGAAGCAGATGTTGTAACAGGTGTTCCAGACTCTAGTATTTCGGCAGCGATCGGTTATGCAGAAGCAACAGGAATTCCATACGAATTAGGATTAATTAAAAATCGTTACGTTGGTCGTACCTTTATCCAACCTTCTCAAGAATTGCGTGAGCAAGGGGTAAAAATGAAGCTTTCAGCAGTACGAGGCGTGGTTGAAGGAAAGCGTGTTGTAATGATTGACGATTCCATTGTACGAGGAACAACAAGTAAACGTATTGTGCGCATGCTTCGTGAGGCAGGAGCGACAGAAGTACATGTGAGAATTGCTTCTCCGCCACTTAAGTATCCATGTTTCTATGGAATTGATATTCAAACGAGAAAAGAATTAATTGCAGCAAATAACTCTGTAGAAGAAATACGTCAAATCATCGGTGCAGATTCTTTAACATTTTTAAGTGAAGATGGCTTAGTAGATGCAATTGGACGTCCATATGAAGGGAAATACGGCGGCTTATGTATGGCTTACTTTAATGGAGATTATCCAACAGCTCTTTATGATTATGAGCAAGAGCTTTTAGAAAGTATGAAATAAAAAGGCGAGAAGCTTCTACTTCATTTTAAGTAGAAGCTAGCTTTTTCCTAAAACATACTCTATAAAGAGAGTGCCCGCTTGGGTGGGAGAAATTAAAAGACGAGGTGTAAAAAACGATGGCGAATGCATATAAGCAAGCAGGAGTAGATATTGAAGCTGGATATGAAGCGGTATCTCGCATGAAAAAACACGTACAAACAACAATGAGAAAAGAAGTACTAGGCGGTCTTGGCGGTTTTGGAGGTATGTTTGATCTATCAAAATTTGCATTAGAAGAACCTGTATTAGTATCTGGAACAGACGGCGTGGGTACAAAATTAATGCTCGCTTTTATGATGGATAAACATGACACAATTGGTATTGATGCAGTAGCGATGTGTGTAAATGATATTGTTGTCCAAGGGGCAGAACCGCTTTTCTTCCTTGATTACATTGCTTGCGGTAAAGCAGAACCTAGTAAAATTGAAAACATCGTCAAAGGTATATCAGAAGGTTGTCGCCAAGCGGGTTGTGCATTAATTGGTGGAGAGACAGCTGAGATGCCAGGTATGTATTCCACTGAAGAGTATGACTTAGCTGGTTTTACTGTTGGAATTGTTGATAAAAAGAAAATTGTAACAGGTCAGTCTATTGAAGCTGGTCATGTATTAATTGGTTTAGCATCTAGTGGTATTCATAGTAACGGGTATTCTTTAGTACGAAAAGTGTTATTGGAAGACGGACAGCTATCTTTAGATCGTATACAGGGTCGCTTAGAACTACCTCTTGGTGAAGAACTATTAAAACCAACGAAAATTTATGTCAAACCTATTTTAGAACTATTGAAAAAGTATGAAGTGTATGGCATGGCACATATTACAGGTGGCGGCTTTATTGAAAATATTCCACGTATGTTGCCGGAAGGAATCGGTGCAGAAATTGAACTAGGTTCTTGGCAAATTCAACCGATTTTTAGCTTGCTTCAAGAGGTTGGAAAATTAGAAGAAAAAGAAATGTTCAATATTTTTAACATGGGTATTGGTATGGTAGTTGCAGTAAAAGAAGAAGATGCAAAAGCTGTTGTTCAACTTCTTGCAGAACAAGGAGAAAAAGCACATATTATTGGACGTACTGTAAAAGGATCAGGTGTTACTTTTAATGGAGGCGCAGAACTATGAGTAGATTGGCAGTCTTTGCCTCTGGAAGCGGCTCTAACTTCCAAGCACTAGTTAATGCAGTGGAAGAAAAAAGATTACATGCTGAAATTAGTTTGCTAGTATGTGATCAACCTGAGGCACGTGTTATCGGACGAGCGCATTATCATCATGTTCCATGCTTTGCTTTTTCAGCGAAAGAATATGAATCAAAAGAAGCATTTGAAAATGAGATATTAAAAAAACTGCGAGAATACGAGATTGATTGTGTTATTTTGGCAGGATATATGCGTCTTATCGGGTCAACATTATTAGAAACCTATGGTGGGAAAATCATTAACATTCATCCATCATTATTACCGAGTTTTCCAGGGAAAGATGCTGTTGGTCAAGCATTAGAAGCGGGTGTGAAAGTAACTGGTGTGACAATTCATTATGTAGATGCAGGGATGGATACAGGACCAATTATCGCACAAGAAGCAGTAACAGTTTCTGAAACGGATACGAGAGAGAGTTTACAAAAGAAAATTCAGCAAGTTGAACATAGATTGTACGTAGATACGGTGAACGAAATCGTTCAATTTATAGAAGAGCCAACTGTTAAATAACATTCAACTAGGGGTGAAGGATAAATGAAAAAGCGTGCATTAGTAAGTGTTTCGAATAAAACAGGGGTTGTAGAATTTGTTAAAGGATTACTTGAACAAGGGATTGAAGTTATTTCAACAGGCGGAACGAAAAGATTATTAGAAGAAAACGGCTTACAAGTCATCGGGATTTCTGAAGTAACAGGTTTCCCAGAAATTATGGACGGACGTGTAAAAACATTACATCCAAACATCCATGGTGGTTTACTTGCAGTACGTGATAATGAAACGCATGTGGCGCAGATGAATGAATTAGGCATTCAGCCAATCGACTTTGTTGTTGTAAACTTATACCCATTTAAAGAAACAGTTGCTAAACCTGATGTGACATTTGCTGATGCAATTGAAAATATTGATATCGGTGGTCCAACAATGATTCGTTCAGCTGCGAAAAATCATAAATTTGTATCAGTAATCGTTGATCCAACAGATTATGATGTTGTACTAGCTGAGTTAAAAGAAAACGGTGAAGTTACAGACGAAACAAAACGTAAATTAGCAGCAAAAGTATTCCGCCATACAGCGGCATATGATGCATTAATTTCAAACTATTTAACTGAACAAATGGGAGAAGAAAGTCCAGAAACATTAACGGTAACATTCGAGAAAAACCAAGATTTACGTTACGGAGAAAACCCACATCAAAAAGCAACATTCTATAAAGCACCATTTGCAGCAACTTCTTCTGTTGCATATGCAGAGCAGTTACATGGAAAAGAGCTATCTTACAACAATATCAATGACGCAGATGCAGCGCTTAGCATCGTGAAAGAATTTACAGAACCAGCAGTGGTAGCAGTAAAACATATGAATCCATGCGGAGTTGGTGTTGGTACTGATATTCATGAAGCATATACACGTGCTTACGAAGCAGATCCAGTATCAATCTTTGGCGGCATTATTGCAGCGAACCGTGAAATTGATAAAGCTACAGCAGAAAAATTACATGAAATTTTCTTAGAAATTATTATTGCACCTTCCTTCTCAGAGGAAGCATTAGAAGTGTTGCAAAGTAAGAAAAACTTACGCCTTTTAACTGTAAATATTGAAAAAGCAGTAAATGCAAGTAAAAAATTAACTTCTGTACAAGGTGGCCTTCTTGTTCAAGAAGAAGATACGCTAGCGCTAGATGAAGATGCAATTACAGTTCCAACAAAACGTGAACCAACAGAGCAAGAATGGGCCGATTTAAAACTAGCTTGGAAAGTTGTCAAACACGTAAAATCAAATGCAATTGTTTTAGCAAAAGATAATATGACAATTGGAGTTGGAGCTGGACAAATGAACCGCGTTGGCTCAGCGAAAATTGCTATTACACAAGCTGCTGATAAAGCACAAGGTAGTGCGCTTGCATCTGATGCATTTTTCCCAATGCCAGATACAGTAGAAGAGGCTGCTAAAGCAGGGATTACAGCAATCATTCAACCAGGCGGATCGATTCGTGATGAAGATTCTATTAAAAAAGCTGATGAGTTTGGCATTACTATGGTGTTCACTGGCGTACGTCATTTCAAGCATTAATAGGGGAAGTTTAAAAAGTCCGGTCAAGATAACCTTCGCATTTCTTCGTTGCATTGCCAGTCCGGTACTCATGTAGTATAAGCTACACTCCGTGTCCTCCTGGCAGCTGCGCCTCGAACTGCTCGGTTCTCTTGATCCTCCTTTTTAAACTTATATTGTTAGAAGAAGTTCAAAAAGTCCGGCCAAGATAACCTTCTTTTTGAACATGAACGAATAGAAACAAACTAGGGGCATTGCTCCTAGTTTGTACTTATTTGAATATTGGAGGATGACATATGAAAGTTTTAGTAATTGGCCGCGGTGGACGTGAGCATGCTTTAGCTTGGAAGTTTGCACAGTCTGAGCAAGTGGAAAAGGTATATGTAGCACCAGGAAATGAAGGTATGAGAGACGTGGCAACGCCAGTTGCTATTGATGAAAATGATTTTGATGCACTTGTTCTGTTTGCGAAAGAGAACAATATAGGTTTAACATTCGTCGGTCCCGAAATTCCGCTTATGAATGGGATTGTCGATCGTTTTGAGGCAGAAGGACTTCGTGTTTTTGGTCCGAATAAAGCAGCGGCTGTGATTGAGGGCAGTAAAGCTTTTACAAAAGAATTGATGAAAAAGTACGATATTCCAACAGCAGCATATGAAACGTTCACGAACTATGAGGAAGCAGTAGCGTATATTCGAAAAATTGGTGCACCAATTGTTATTAAAGCGGACGGTTTAGCAGCTGGTAAAGGTGTAACAGTGGCAATGACGTTAGAAGAGGCATTACAAGCTGTAAAAGAAATGCTGCAAGATGTGAAATTTGGTGAAGCAAGTAAAAAGGTTGTTATTGAAGAGTTTCTAGATGGACAGGAATTCTCTTTAATGGCATTCGTAAATGGAACAACTGTTTATCCAATGGTAATTGCACAAGATCATAAACGCGCTTTTGATGGTGATAAAGGACCGAATACAGGAGGAATGGGTGCATATTCTCCAGTACCACAAATTCCAGAATCAGCGGTTGAAGTAGCGATTGAAACGGTTTTACATCCAACCGCTCAAGCGATGATCAAAGAAGGCCGTTCATTTACAGGCATTTTATATGCAGGTCTTATTTTAACAAACGAAGGCCCAAAAGTAATTGAGTTTAATGCTCGTTTTGGAGATCCGGAAACAGAGGTTGTACTGCCTCGTTTAGACAATGATTTAGTTGATGTATGTAATAGCGTTTTAGATGGAGAAAAATTAGTACTTAAATGGTCTGAAGAAGCGGTTATTGGTGTAGTACTTGCTTCAAAAGGATATCCTGAAGTATATGAAAAAGGCGCTATTATTCACGGATTAGATACATTAGAAGATGCAATTGTTTTTCATGCAGGTACAGCTATGAAGCGTGGAGATTTCGTAACAAACGGTGGTCGTGTACTATTTGTTGCTTGTAAAGCAAAAGACTTACAAGAAGCGAAAGATAAAGTATATAAAGAAATCGCGAAAATTAAGAGTGATGGGTTATTTTATCGAAATGATATAGGATACCGCGCAATTGCAAAGGTAGATTGCTAGAAGCTAACATGTTTTATGTTAGCTTCTTTTTTTGTTTAGTATTTACTTTCGTTCAAAACATAAAAAGTGGTTTGCTTTATTTTGTATGCAGAAAGCAAGTCCTAATAATTAAAGTAGTATATTATCTAGTTGATCCTGAAATCCCAAGCTTCTCCATCTTCCTGTATAATGTTCGAACACTAATTCCTAAATCAGCAGCAGCCTGTTTTTTTCCTTCATAATCATATCCATAATAATGAAGCTTTTTAATAATACTCTCTTTTTCGGCCTCTTTTAATGTACTGCATTCTTTTGAAGTTGACTGTGGTTGAGTTATATTATGTTGTAGGAATCCCGGTAAGGATGATTGGGTTAATTGGCTACTCTTTTCCATATTCATACTGTATTCTAAAATGTTCTCTAGTTCACGAATGTTCCCAGGCCAGTGATATTGCTTTAACTTTTCTAAAAAATCATCTGTATAAGTTTGAATGAATTTTCCTGTTCTTGTTTGTAATTTTTCAATTAAGAAGGGAACTAGTTTTTTTAAGTCTTCTTTTCTTTCTCTTAATGGTGGTAAATGGATAGGAATAACATTTAGTCTGTAGTAAAGATCGGAACGGAATTGTTTAGATTCCATCAATTTTTCTAATAATTGATTAGATGCAGCGATAATCCGGATATTCACTTTTTTAGGAAGTGTTCCACCAATTCTTTGTACAACACCATCTTGCAGTACTTTCAATAGTTTTGGTTGTAAATGGAGAGGGAGATCGGCAATTTCATCTAAAAATAGTGTTCCTCGATCGGCCATTTCAAAGTAACCTGGTTTTCCTTTTTTCCTTGCTCCCGTAAATGCACCTTCCTCATAGCCAAAGAGTTCACTTTCGAATAAAGATTCAGGAATACTAGCACAATTTATTTCAATGAAATCTCCTCTTTGGAACATGCTCTGTTCATGAATAAGTTTTGCCATTAAGCTTTTTCCCGTCCCTGTTTCTCCAGTAATAACAATAGAGGAAGTACTACTTTTCATATTTTTTAAGATTTCTTTTATGTTTTGCAATGTATGGCTGTTCCCAAGGATATATTCAGTTTGTTTTAATTTCGTGCCCATTGTGGGAGTGGAATAATTGGTTTCATGAATGATAGCAGTAATAATCCCTTTTAATTTTTCCATCCAATAGATAAATTCTTTTTGCTGGTCGATTAACTTCTGTTGTTTATTTTTTGAAAAACTAACGAATGAAAGATAACCGTAGTGGCGTTCATTTTGAATCATGTTTTGTATAATTTCTGCAGTTGATGGACAGCTCTTTTGAAAGTGACAACCATGACACATATTCATATGTCCTGGCTTATGTACAAAGGTAATGGGATGCTCGTATAGTTTTTGGAAAAATGGGAGGTAGACACGTTCTCCTTTTTTCTTTTTATATTCTTCCGTTGAAGAAACTAATAGCCCTTCATGGTTGAAATAGGCGATTTCTATTTGTAAGAGTTCGGAAAAGGTATGAATAATTTTTGTGATTGTAGACAATTTAGAACCTCCTTTCTATTATATAACCATTGTATGATAATTCCGAAAAATGAAAAAGTGTCAAACGTTTGTCAAAAATGTCAAACAATCGTATTAAGATTGCTTGCTATGATAAGGATTTTCTATGCAATAACATTGGCATGATTTTTGCTTAATAAAAAGTAGATGTAAATAAAGGAGGCTTTTTTATGGAAAGAGATTATTTTCAATTAAAGGATAAAGTGGCGGTTGTAACTGGGGCGGCATCAGGAATTGGGTATGCGACTGCAACAATTTTTGCTGAAGTAGGGGCTGCCGTTATTCTTTTAGATATTGATGAAGAAAAGGGTATGCAAGCTGCACAGAGTTTACGGGATGAGGGACAGCGAGCAGAGTTTTTGAAGTGCGATGTAACAAGTGAATTAGATTGTAAGAATGTTAGCGAACATATTAGGCAGGTATATGGAAGTGTAGATGTGTTGTTTAACAATGCGGGGATTATTAGAAGAAAAACAGTTGTTGAATTAGAGGAAAGGGAGTGGGATTCAGTTATTAATGTTTCATTAAAAGGTGTATACCTATTATCTAAATATATCATTCCAATTATGGCTGAAAAGCAAGGTGGGAGTATTATCAATACAGGTTCCGGATGGGGGCTAAAAGGAGGCGATAAAGCAGCTGCTTATTGTGCTGCAAAGGCCGGTGTTGTGAACTTAACGAAGGCGATGGCAATTGATCATGGTCCGCAAAATATTCGAGTGAATTGTATATGTCCTGGTGATACAGATACACAGTTACTACGTGACGAGGCGAAGCAATTAAATGTGGAAGAGGGAACATTTTTGAAAGAGTCAGCAACAGATCGACCTCTATCAAGAATTGGTACGCCTCGTGATATCGCAAAAGGTGTTTTATTTTTAGCTAGCGATTTGTCATCTTGGGTGACAGGAACGGAACTTGTTGTTGATGGTGGAGGTTTAGCATAATTGAAAGAATTTTAATAAGGGGGTATTAAGATGACGAAAAAGGTACATCCTTACATTCCAAATATGGTACCTGAAGTAAAGGAAGAGATGTTAAAAGAAATAGGCGCTGAATCAGTGATGGAATTATACGCTTGTATACCGGATGAACTAAAGTTGAAAGAGGAAATGAACATACCAAAGGCGCTTACAGAATACGAGTTGCGTCGCCACATTGAAGGGATATTGTGTAAGAACACGAGTACAAGTGAATATCTAAATTTTCTAGGAGCAGGTTGCTGGCAGCATTTTGTACCAGCAGTTTGCGATGAAGTGAATCAAAGATCGGAATTTCTGACGGCATATGCCGGTGAGCCTTACGAGGATCATGGTAGATTCCAAGCGTTATTTGAATATCAAAGTCTAGTAGCTGAACTTGTTGATATGGATGTTGTAAATGTACCGACGTTTGATTGGGGGCAAGCAGCAGCTACAGCGATTCGAATGGCTGCTCGTATTACAAAAAGAACAGAGGTATTAGTAGCGCAAACCGTATCACCTGAAAGAATGAAAATTATTCAAAATTATGGCTCCCCAGATCTTGAATTTGTTTTTGTTAGTTATGATGCTGAGAATGGTCTTCTAGATTTAGAAGATTTAAAGAATAAGATTTCTTCTAATGTGGCAGCCATTTATTTTGAAAATCCTTCCTATTTAGGGTTTATTGAATCACAAGGTATGGAAATTGCGGAAATTGCGAAGCAGAATGATGCACTAGTAGTAGTTGGTGTTGATCCAATTTCACTTGGAGTGTTGGCGCCGCCAAGTCACTATCAAGCGGATATTGTTTGTGGTGATTTGCAGCCACTTGGTATGCACATGAACTATAGTGGAGGACAAGCGGGATTTATTGCTACAAGGGATGAAGAAAAGTTTATTAATGAATATCCTTCACGTCTATTTGGAATTGTGCCAACAGTAAAAGAAGGGGAGTATGGCTTTGGCGATGTGGCTTATGATCGGACATCTTTTGCCCTTCGTGAAAAAGGAAAAGAATCAGTTGGTACACAAACTGCGTTATGGGGAATTACAGCTGGGGTTTATTTATCGTTACTTGGACCGAATGGCATGTATGAATTAGGTCAAACTATTATGCAAAATAGTCAATATGCAGTAAAACAATTGAACAAAATCCCTGGGGTGAGAGGTTCAAGATTAAGTTCTCCATTTTTTAAAGAGTTTCTTGTCGATTTTAATGAGACGGGTTTATCAGTCGAAACCATAAATAAGAAATTACTAGAAAAACAGATATTTGGAGGAAAGGATATTTCGAAAGAGTTTCCTATATTTGGTCAATGCGCTTTATATTGCGTTACAGAAGTCCATACGAAGGAAGATTTGGATCAGTTAATTGCCGCCCTTCAAGAAATTGTGACGAATTAAAATAAATGAACAGAAAGGAGAATGAACTCATGAAGAAAATTAAAAGGGATAGTAAAGTTCGTGACTTTCATCAAGCAAAATGGAATGAACCAATTATTTTTGAACTTCATCAGCGAGGAGAAAGAGGAGTAGAAGTTCCGACAGCGGATCAAACGATTGTGCAGGAAGTTGGAGATGGAGTTTCAAAGATTCCTCATTCTATGTATAGAAAAGAAAGAGCGAGGCTTCCAGAAATCGGTCAGGCGCGTGTGTTAAGGCATTATGTGAGACTTTCACAAGAGACGTTAGGATCCGATTTTAACGTTGAAATTGGGCAAGGGACTTGTACGATGAAATATATCCCAAAAATTAATGAATTATTAGTACGAAATCCTAAAATAATGGAACTGCATCCTCTTCAAGATGAAAGTACGGTCCAAGGAATGCTAGAGATTATATATAAATTGGATCTTTGTATGAGAGAAATATCTGGTATGGATCATTTTTCATTTCAGCCAAGTGGTGGTACGCAAGCATTATTTGCTATGGCTTCCATTGTAAGGAAATATCATGAATCTCGCGGAGAAGGAGAAAAACGGAACGAAATTATTACAACCATTTTTTCTCATCCTTCACAAGCGGCTACAGCAGCTGTTAAAGGCTTTAAAATCATTACGCTCCATCCCGATAAAGATGGATTTCCTGATCTTGAAAAGTTAAAAGCTGTTGTTTCAGAAAGAACAGCAGGATTTGTTGTAGCGAATCCTGAAGATACAGGGATTTTTAATTCGAAGATTAAAGAGTTTACGAGGGTTGTTCATGAAGCTGGTGGGATTTGTTACTACGATCAAGCAAATGCAAATGGCCTTCTTGGGGTTACTCGGGCGAAAGAAGCAGGATTTGATATGTGTTTCTTTAATCTTCACAAAACATTTGCAGCTCCGCATATGTGTGGCGGACCAGCAACAGGTGCACTTGGAGTGAGCAAAGAGCTAAAAGAATATTTACCTGGACCAATTGTGGAATGCGATGAAGGAAAATATTATTTAAACAATGATCTGAAACATTCCATTGGAAAAGTGCGCGCTTTTCATGGGGTAGCACAAACAATTCTCAGGTCTTATGCATGGATTCGTGCCCTTGGTCCAGAAGGATTAAAAGAAGTGGCGAAAACAGCTGTATTAAATAACAATTATATGTATCACAAAGTACAAAAGATTCGTGGTGCAAGTGCTCCATATGTAAAAGGACAGCGCCTTGAGCAAGTTCGCTATAGCTGGGAAGAGCTGAAAAATGAAACAGGTATTACAACAGAGGATGTCCAAAGAAGAATGACGGATTTCGGCTTACACTATTGGACGAGTCACCATCCATATATCATACCCCAGCCGTTCACGCTTGAGCCGACTGAGAGCTATTCTAAGACTGACTTAGATGAGTATATAGCAGCCCTTGAACAAATTTCTAAGGAAGCCTATGAAAATCCCAAAGTCATTCAAAACGCTCCGCAAAATAGTACGATTCACAAATTAGATGAACAGGATTTTCTCGATAATCCGAAAAAATGGTGTATTACATGGAGAGCATATCAGAAGAAGGTGCAGTTACTAGAATTGATTTGAAGGAAATGGGAAGGCAATCAGAATTGTTTTTGATTGCCTTTCATTCTATAACATTGTAATTCTATTATTATAGGTTAAATAGTTTGAATATTCAGAATAAAAAAGAGGAGACATTGTATATTTTGAAACGAATCACTTGATTTTGCATAGAGTGATTCGGTTATTTTTTAGGAACGTTGCAAAGAGAGAGGTGAGACGATGGATAATTTAGAGACAAAATCAAATATTGGAACACCATCTACTATAGATGGAAAGTTGAATCGTGGCTTAAGGCCACGACATATATCTATGATTGCAATTGGTGGTGCAATTGGTACGGGATTATTTGTTGCAAGCGGTGCTACGATTAGTCAAGCGGGATCAGGAGGGGCATTTGTTGCGTACCTTGCTATTGGGTGTATGGTTTATTTTTTAATGACAAGTCTTGGTGAGATGGCAACATATCTTCCAACGTCAGGTTCATTTGAAACATACGGAACTCGGTTTGTTGATCCGGCATTTGGATTTACACTTGGTTGGAATTATTGGTTAAGCTGGGCTACAACCATTCCGGCTGAGTTGGCAGCAGGTGCGTTGGTTATGAAATATTGGTTGCCAGAATCCTCGGATGTTCTATGGGGGATGCTTTTTTTGGCACTTATATTTTTATTAAATGTACTGTCTGTTAGAGGGTATGGTGAATCGGAGTTTTGGTTTGCTGGTATTAAGGTCGTTACAATTATTCTATTTTTAGTGATCGGTATTTTCATGATACTTGGTATATTCTTTAGCCCGGCAGTAGGGTTTCATAATCTTACGATAGGTGAGGCTCCTTTCAAAGGAGGATTTTTGGCTATAGTTGGTGTTTTTATGATTGCAGGTTTCTCCTTTCAAGGTACAGAAATGGTTGGTATTGCTTCTGGTGAAAGTGAGGATCCAGAGCGGAATGTTCCTCGGGCAATTCGTAGTGTTTTTTGGAGGGTGTTAATTTTTTATGTGTTGGCTATAGCCGTAATAGGGATTATTATTCCATATACAGACCCGAGTCTTCTTAAATCGGATGTGGATCATATTTCTATTAGCCCATTTACTTTAGTTTTTCAAAAAGCTGGACTTGCATTTGCGGCATCATTAATGAATGCTGTTATTTTAACCTCTGTGCTTTCAGCTTGCAATTCTTCTATGTATGCTTCTACTCGCATGCTTTGGGCTCTTGCACAAGAAGGAAAAGCGCCTAAAATTTTGCGTAAGGTAAATAGAAGAGGGGTCCCTACCTATGCTTTGTATGCCAATATTATTTTTGGATTACTTGTCTTTTTATCATCATTCATTGGCGATGGCGTTGTTTATATATGGCTGCTTAATATGACGGGGTTAACGGGGTTTTTAACATGGATTGGAATCGCAATCTGTCATTATAGATTTCGTAAAGCATACGTGGCACAAGGGAGAAGCTTAAATGAACTAATATTTAAGGCGAAATGGTATCCCTTTGGTCCGCTGTTTACGTTAGTATTATGTATCATTGTTATTATTGGACAAGGAAGTGAAGTGGTTTCTGGAGGGGCGATTAACTGGTATGGAATGCTTGTATCGTATATTAGTGTACCAGTGTTTATTATTCTTTGGTTAGGTTATAAGTTTATTAAAAAGACGAAGGTTGTCCCGTTAAAAGAGTGTGACTTTAGCCGAGATGATTTGTGAAACAACCTCTAAATTGATTTTTAAGACAATAGAATATATGAATCTCATTTCTATTCATATTACGCATCCGCAGTTAGCGGGTGCATTTTTGTATGGTTGGATTATCATTATATATAGTTAGATAGAAAGATAGGAAAAATCATATCGTATGTTGAATGTTTCAAGGGGTTACAATCTGTTTGTATCTACATAAGCTCGTCTTTTCTCAAACTGTTTGCATTTTAATTCGTCAATCAACAATAGAAAAATAGAAATAACTAAAGTAAGCGCAGCGCCAATAAGTGGAAGTGCTTGATTATCTCATGGGTTATTTATAAATTGTAGGTGGGGAATATTTGACGCTTACTATTCAGTGTCTTTTTATATTTGATTTATTGATAAACATTATGAAAAAACTGGTACAAGTTAATAGATGCAATAGGTAAGAGGATCCTAATGGGTTGAAGCGAGGGTTTTACCTATTGTCATCTGTTTTTGCTATAAAGTATTAGAAATCAATAGTATACTGGTATACCCATTTCAGGGAAATCACGCATACCCATACCAGGGAAACCGCCCATGCCCATACCAGGGAAACCGCCCATGCCCATACC
>NZ_KB895736.1:0-19882 GCF_000374965.1 Bacillus sp. 95MFCvi2.1
CCCACCGATAAATTTTAAAACTGCCGTTGCGATTACCATATGATTTCACCTCCTCTGATCTGGACCTTGATTCATCTTCGCTATACTACAGATCATTTGTATAAATAATTGCTGAATAACGAACTTACATTACTGCTTTTAAAAGTTCTTGTACGAGTGGAAGGATCCCACCGATAAATTTTAAAACTGCCGTTGCGATTGCCATATGATTTCACCTCCTTTTGTTGTTGCTACGATGTGATCTATATTATAGTAAGCGCTTATGCTTTATCAATACATCCTTATATGCAATATTGCATATAAGGATGTAGCAGGTTCCCTTTCTTTGTATTGTTAATAAGGGGTACGACATGTTTCAAACATTATTAAGTTGTATTTTTGAAATGAAATAGTCTAGATTTTCAGCATTGTCATAAAGTGTACTTTTTGAAATAACATATAAATTTATAATGAATCAATCTTATTCCCCCTTTTCGGGGATTTAGGAAAAATTACCCTATTAGTACAAAAATCTGTATAGAATTCTGTATAAAAAAGCCCTGCATATAAGCAAGGCTTTTTCTATTTCCAAAATTGCCACCACTTTTTTTGTTGGGTGGCTGCAATCAATTTTTTAGTCTCCTGGTTTTCACGGATCATAGCCATTAGGTTTTGATCACGTTCATTAATTTTTTGAAAATCCTGTTGTTGTTTTTGCTGTTCAGTTAACCATTCCTTTAAATTTTCTTCATGTTTTTTTAGCAGTTCAGATACTCTTTCAGCAACAATTCTATCCAATTCCTGAATAGCTACAACTCCTTCTCCTACTTGGATCTGTTCAGGTTGTTGTTTAGTTATTTGGATAGGTTCAATGTCTATATATTCAGGTAATCCTTCTTTACTGAGGAGCTCAATAATTTGTTTTGTTTGGAGGTTTCTTTTATTTCTCATTTTAGCTATAAATTGAAAAACAGGTATACATTCTTGATGAATTAAATACTTGTTCTTTTCACCTTGTTGGAAATTTAAAAAACTACCGTAGGTTTGACAGTTTCGTTTTATAGTCATAGCTGATACTTTTATTTCCTTGGCTACTTCTTCAGCTGATAACCAGTCTTTTTGTTGCACTGTTCAGATCACCATCCTTCTAAACATCTAAACATCTGAACAGAAAAACAAGGGTTTCCTTGTTTTTCTGTTCAGATGGATATTTAGATAATATACAAATAGTTTAACACCTAAACATCTAAACGCAATATATAAAAGTATTACTAGAAAGTAAAATAGAAGGATAGATCTTAAGTCATTTCGGCTCGATTCGCTTTTTTCGCCAAGCCGAAGGACAAAAAGCAAAGCAATTGTTCTCGACTTGGACTAGCAATTATACGAGCCGAACCGCTTAGATCATTCGTTCAAAAATAGTTCTTACTCAAAATTTTGATACGTTTAGTACGTGGGGTTTCGTCCCCACACGACGAGCCAGCACTCCAAACAAAAAGCAAGGAAACCCCTAAATTCGGTTAATTTGTTTTTTATTATAAATACGGTATGTAGAATTTTACATTTATTCTTATGAAAAATAAAATAAGATACCTACAGATTTAACTAAAATCACTTATAACGCTCTATCTTCTTCTTTATAATCACTTAGCTTCATTGAATATAATTGCATTAATTTGCCCCCTATCTCGTCATACAAACGAATCTGAGCACCCGTTTTTTTCCTAAACGCAAAATTTGAGTGATTATTTTATTCAACTTTAGATTTTGGCTCTCCAAATCATTTAAACATTGCTTTTCTTGTGATAATCCATTCTTTTCTTGTACCATTTGGGGGCAGAAAGAATTTAACTAATTGAAAAGGACTTCCTTAGTGCCTCCATGAGTGATACACCAAGAACTAAAATGTACCCTTTGAAAAGGACATAAAAAAAAGCCTAGGCAGCTCGAAGAAGATGATCTCTGTATTGTACAGGAGTCATCTTTTTTAAATTCCATTGGTATCTGTAGTGATTGTAGTAAATCATATATTGTTTAATTTCACTTTTTAATTCATCTAAAGTTGTACATGCTTTAATAGAGGCTTCATCTTTAAGATGGCCAAAGAAAGATTCTTGGGGAGCGTTATCCCAACAGTTTCCTCTTCTTGACATGGATTGTTGTAACCCTAGTTTCTTAACTACTTTTTGAAAATGGGGGTGCGTATACTGAATTCCTTGATCTGAGTGAATCAAGGCATCTTTTGCTTTCTGGAAGTTTTTGTTCCTTTTTAACTTTAGAAAAGTATCTGTAGCTAATTCCACTGTCATACGTTCTGATATATGATAGGCTAAAATTTCGCTAGTCGAACCATCTTTAATGACCGATAAGTAAGCTTTCTGACCTTTTCCATAAAATAAATATGTGATATCTGTTAGAAGAACTTTACCAGGGATTTCTTGCTTAAATTAACGATTCAATACATTTGGCACAACTCGATGTTCTTTTGTAGCTTTCACAATTCGTCTATAAGGATTCGCTTTTCTAATTGGGCATATAATGCCGTATTTCTTCATGATTCGTCGTATACGTTTCAAATTGTAGACAACCTGAAATTGATCCGCCAAAGTCATTTTGATTTGACGAGCCCCTTTCTTGCGACCCTTGAAATGGAAGGCTTTTAGGATGAGCTCTTTTACTCCTTCATCCTTCTTATCTTTTTTACGTCTTTGTTCCTGTGATTTCACAGAGAAATAGTTATAATAACCGCTTCTTGAGACACCAGCTACTCCACATAGGTATTTCACCATATGTTTGAGTTGATATGTTTCTATCACCGAACGAATCAGGATATATTTTTGACTAGAAAGAAGGGCTACTTTTTTTGCCCCCTTTCTATCAAACGAATCTTTTTTAACAGTTCATTTTCTACCTTTAGTAAGTTAATTTGAGCTTCTAAGCGAGCGTTCTTCTCCTCCAAAGTCAGTTCTCTTTCTCTAAGACCCTTTGAACTTCCAAATCTAGTGTCACGTAGGCCGCTAATCCCGTTTTCATTGTAAGCTTTTCGCCATCTTTTACTCGCTGCCTTGATTCTATCCATTCCCAAGACTTCTACATCAAACCCACATTCTTCAAAGATTTGTCTTGGAAGCTTGCCTTTCTCTTTTTCACCAATAAATATACGCTTAAATTCATCCGTATATGTGATACTTTTTGAGCTGACAGATTTAACATATTGATTAGATGATAATCGCTTAATTTCTTTCTCTGTAAAAACCTTTTTACTCATAAATTTCCCCAGTCTTTATGTTTTTCTTAATTATATACAAAAAAACCTATAGGGAGACTTTTTTAGTGTCTACCCTATAGGGTACATTTTATTTTTGAAAGGGGACTTTTTTTGTTATTACTGAAAGTAAACTTTTTATTATTTGTTTACTTTCATTTTGTTTTCTTTTTTTCTATAAAACCAACCTCATATAAGCTTATTATACCCTCTCAGACAAACTAAATTTCCCTCATAGAGTTCCTTCTCTTTTATAAGTTTAAAATTCAAAAGATTATATAGAATTTCTTT
Organism: Bacillus sp. 95MFCvi2.1; assembly: GCF_000374965.1. Classification (NCBI taxonomy): domain Bacteria; kingdom Bacillati; phylum Bacillota; class Bacilli; order Caryophanales; family Bacillaceae; genus Bacillus; species Bacillus sp. 95MFCvi2.1. The sequence continues at coordinate 3,536 of NZ_KB895736.1, forward strand.
TAATTTATATAAAAAAAATTATTTTTTGTATAATTAAACTTTACTTTTTTATAAAATATGTTTAATATAGGTGTTAAGAAAGGAAGGTGTTAACTATCAAGGAAAAATTTGGTGATTCTATAGTAAATAAAGTATATGAACATAGAGTATTAAGAAGAATGTCACAAAAAGATTTAGCTGATGCTGTTGGAGTTTCTAAGCAAACGATATTTGTTATGGAAAAGAATAATTATTCTCCTTCACTGGTGTTAGCATATAGAATTGCAAATTATTTTGAGGTTGATATAAACGAAATATTCTCTTATGTAGGAAAGGAAGATAATAATGCTTGATCTATTAAACAACTGGATGTCAGAAAGCACAGATAATTTCAATATCTTTGTAGGTTTTACAAGCCTTTTGATGTTGGGTTCAGCAATTGTACTTTTTATTATCTACAAAAAAATTGGTAAACCAGATGAAAGAACAAATACTATTTATTTAAAAATTACTTATTGTATGTTTGTTACTCAAATTCTAATGAATTCCATATTTACTTCTTTAGTTAGTAAAGACATGTATTTCCGTCAATTCTTTATATTAACTCAAGCCTTGGTATTCTTTATTGGAGCTATTTATTCTATTAAATTATATAGAAAAGAATGCAAGTAGTTTACTTGCAAATTACCGAAAACATTGACTTTATCGAAACTTACCCATTTTCCTCAAAAACTAATAGAAAAGTATACATTCAAAACAATATAAATAAACAGGTACAGAAACCCGTGGATAAAAATTTTATTTTAAATAAAATCAATTTATGAATATATCTAATTTAAATTATTAAAAGTAGTTAATATAAAAAACTCTGATTTTAAAAAGATCAGAGTTTTTTTAAATGATATGGTAATCCCTTATAGGGGTACAGCCAAGGCACTAACATAAAACCCACGCTAAGGAGTATTTATATCGTAACAATACTGTACGTTTTTGTTACAATGCTTTGTTTAAAGCTTATTACTAAGCAATTTGTTGATTTTGGCGTAACAAAAATGTGTAACAAATTTAATCTGTATCAAAACTTTTTGACATCCTTTTTATTACAAAGAAATTGAAGATGTTTATTACCTTTTTATAGCATGGAAAACCCTTAGCGTACTAAAATTAAGGATTTAACTTCCAAAAAAATGTCTTATCGTGGGTTTTATGTCATTTGGTTAGCGGGACCCCTACTAATACCACACCTTTTTTTATTTTACTCTCCTACCCCTTTTTCCTTTTTAATAAACCTTATAATTAAGTCTTCACCTTTGTATCTAGGGTCTAACTTAATCTCACCTTTATATTCAATTACCTTTACCTTATCCATGACAGTTATACTGTCATACAACTCTTGCTTTACCCATAACTTTTTAACTTTATCATCAACAATTAATTCTAAAGTAGGGTGTTCAAGGATAAGATACTCGGTCTCAACATGTCTCCCAAGAACAGGTGCTTCTATTGACTTACCTTTCGCAACTAGTTCAGCGTTTTGATACCCCTCTATTACTGACAAGACTATACAGAACAATACAAAACAACCAAAGTATATCCAATTTTTCTTTCTTTTCTTTTTCTTATATGCTTCCAGTTCTACAATATACGCTTCCAATTCATACTCTGTGTACCCCTTAACGTCTGTAGTCAAATAATAGGTTTTTCCAAACTTTTTACTTGTAAATGCTACATAGTCGTTTAAATACTCTGGGTCTTTCTCATAGTTTATAAATTTCTTTTCACCCATACTGCTACCCCTATCTGTCTTCTAGTATACCTACCTCTATTGTTATAAGAAACAAAACAAAACAAAACAAAGAGTATTAATAGTACTGTCTGTATTCTAAGACTGAATTTATTCTTAGAGCCTTCTAACACGCCCCACAGTATAAGTTAAACACATTATTAATTAAATAATTAATTCTTTTTCAAGAAAAGTTACTACATTATTCCATTCTTTTATTGTTGAACCTTTTTCATATTCAAATTCTCCGAAATTTATATTGTTATCTGATTCATCTTCATAAAGTGAAAATTCTCTTATTAATGAACCTTTTTCTATAATTATAAGTTCTGCATTAAAATTTTCATCATAGTAAGCGTACGTAACAGAATTCTCTTTTGCAAGTTCTATCCAAGATACATTTGATAGACCAAAGAATACTTCGCCTTCAAGGTCTACAAAATATGTCCATCCATCTTCATGTTCAGAAAAATACACTGATTCATCAATAAAATTCCCATATTCATCTAATTGAAATTCGATATCTTTATTCATCCAATCACAATAACGTTTTTTAGCTTCTTCTAATGATAAACTTATTTTAAAACGACATTCTCTCAATCTAGTTTCTCCTCTTCATCTTATAAATAAAATGTGCAACATTATAGATAGGATGTTGATTTAAAAATCCTATATACTATTACTTATCTTTAATGTTACAGAATAGCCGTGTATAGTTTCTAAAAAATTACATCCTAATATACCTTTAATTGACATAATACCACTTATCAGTAGTCACTGTATCTAGAAAAAACCCCTTCAATTTACTTGCTGAAGGGGTTTCGTATTTACATAATTGTCGTTATCAGAAGTTGGATTAAAGCCCTTGATGTATCTTTTCATCGGATTGTCTACTCATAAAAATCAGAGTGATCCACTTATAGATTAAGAATCCAATATAGACCCCAAAACTATTTAAAATAATGTCATCAATATCAAATGATCTAAAAGTAAGCCATAACTGGATACATTCAATTGTCAAAGAGCTTAAAAACCCCAACAATACTATTTTAAACCCTTTATTTACTTTTTTGAATTTCATTGGTATTAGAATTCCAAAAGGTACAAACAGTAGAATGTTTCCTCCTATATTGCGCAAAGGGACCATAAAGTAAAAATGATGTAGTAGTTCGTTTATACTCGCAAAAGGAACATAATTATTTTTCGTTGGGAACGACTCTTGAAGACCTATTGCTAAAGGGAAAATAGTTACACTTATTACTCCTACAGCATATATAAAACATAAAGTAGAGAGTAATTCCCTATGTAATTTAAACCTATTTCTGTTCAAGCCATAATAGATAACTTTATAAAGAACCCAAATTATAATTAATAAAAGGGCTGGTAACCTAAAATTTATAAACATAGTTTTCCCCCTCTTCTTTTATGGAAATTTTACCATAAAAGGAAGCATGAAGACATAACATCTCTATAAATATCATATTCATATAGAGTTAACATAACGTCTCATTATCAGTAGCGAAGACAAGGTGGTTCCCTACTCTCATAAGGAATCTGACTTTTCTCTTTCTATCAATCTATGCAATTTTTTATACATTCCTATCATGGTGTGGGTTTTCGAGTTCTTGTTTGTTATTGGATTAGCCGAAAAACTGTATAAAATCTTGCATGCTCTTAACGTGATTTTTTTTCGAAATGCTGGCGGGACCCCATGCCCATCAAGCTAATATTTTGAAGTGCCCCCAAAACGAAAATTTCATCTTTTCATAGGTGTCCATGAGAATTTAGTTCATTTTTTTCGTTTTGGGGAACATTTAATTTCTTAAGTTGATGGTAATGTGGCGGGACCCCAATAAAAAAATGAAACCCGTTAGGGTTTATTTGATATGCAGAATTTCCAATAATCTACACTGGTTTTTTAGAAAAAGAAAAAAGCCATTTTTGAAAATGACTTTTATTAACCTTAGCTTGATAGCGATGTGCTGTGCCCCAAAAAAAGTTTTATGCTAATCTATTTCTTCCCATCTTTCATGCTATAATACCCTAAATTAATCACAATTAAGAAATAACCACCCATAATTCCGGCAGCAAATGTCCATATGACACTATGGTGTTCAATCTCATACATAATAATCGCACCGAGTATCGCTGCTGCAAACCGATTAATCATACCAAGCGTCGGTGTTTTTGTTTTTTTTACAATGCTATCTCCAAACTTTTCAATACGCCTTCCTAAAATCCAAACACAATACATACTAACAAGCAAGCCAATGCTTGCACCTAAAAAATGGGGCGAAAAAGGCGTCATAATCCATCCTAATAACATCGTGCCTAGCAAATAATACATTTGTATTTTAAATGCCCTTAGTGCCATACGAATCATGCTGTACTCCTTTACCTTTCTCATTGAGACTTTATTACTTAGGCTCAAGGGTCTTCTTTTTTTCTTCCAGTATAATTTGATTTATTTTAATTAAGGTATCGGTCATTTGCTGCAAGGCTTCGATATCAATTTTAGAAAAGTATTTCTCAATAAGTAAATCATCTAGCTGAGACAATCGTTCTATATACTTGCTACCGTTAGGACCAATTGTAAGGAAATACTCACGTTTATTGTTAGGATTTACGTGTTTCGAAATCATATTATGTTTCTCCAATTTAGATAAAACTTGGCTGACAGCACTTTTGGATATATTAAAAGTGGTCGCAATACTGTTAGCTGTAGTATTTTTATTTAAATTAATATAGATTATCATGTTCTCTTGCTGCCCTGTAAGACCAAACTCATTCTTTAACTCCTGAGATAGTAAAATGTTTAATTCATTGTAGGCTCGGTTCATGTCGGTAATTACTTCTTTATAAGAACTAGTCATACTATTCTTCCTCCAATCATTCTGTTATTCCATTGTACGCCGTTTTTTCGTTTCGACATATAGTTTAGTTTAGTTAACTTAATTATATAATACCTTTATGTTAGTGTAAAGGAAAAAGTAATCAAATTTGTTTTGATTACTTTTTTCGGAATTATAATAAAGGGGAAATTAGACGCATTAGGGATTCCAGTATTCGTTTTCGAATACTGCGTTTTTGAAATGATTTCCATCTAATTTCAGACGAATGCTTAAAGTCCTCTTCAAAATCACGTTTAATATCAAGAACTGTCTTAGATTCATAAAGTACGCTAATGATTTCATAATTTAGTTCAAAGCTACGGACATCCATATTTGCTGTACCAATTGTTGCAATTTCATCATCTACAAGTACAATTTTAGCGTGCATAAAACCATCTTTATAGCTATAAATGGAAACGCCGGCTTTTAAAAGTGGTGCGAAGTATGATTGTGATGCTAGATCACTCATGATTCTATCTCTCTTACCTGGATATAGAATGCGGACATCTATTCCAGCCATTGCACTTAAACGTAGTAATGTTAATGTTTCTTGATCCGGAATGAAGTAGGGTGTTGCAATCCAAATTGATTTCTTAGCAGAACCTATAACAGCAAGTAAAGTATTACGAATGTTTGTATCATCTGAACTTGGTCCACTTGCTACAATTTGAACAGCACCTTCTGCATGATACTTTTCTTTACCTGGAAAGTACTTTGTATTCATAAATTGCTTCCAAGAATAAGTATTTAGACTACTAGAGGCATAGAGCCAATCCTCAAGGAATACTGCTTGTAATGTGTACAATGCCTTTCCTTCTATTCTTAAGTGGCTATCACGCCAAATTGGGAATTTTTTCGAACGACCAAGATACTCATCTCCAACGTTGAGCCCACCTGTAAAACCAATCTCGCCATCTACAATGACAATTTTACGATGATTACGATAATTTACTGTTTCAAGTGGCCATGGCGAACGAATGGGATCAAATGCCACAACCTCAATTCCTACATCTTTCATGGGTTGTAAGAAACGATTTCGTAATAAATTGCTTCCGATCCCATCATAAAGAAAGCGTACAATTACACCAGATTTTGCTTTCTTTATTAATGCATCTCGAATTTTTGTACCAATTTCATCTGCTCGATAAATAAAGTATTGAATATGTATATGATGTGTAGCATTTTCAATAGCTTGTATAATGTTTGTAAATGTTTGATCCCCATTTGTTAAAAGTTTTGTTGTGGTATTATTGGCAACAGGACCGCCACCGAATTTTTGTACAACCTGTGTTAAATAAGTAGAGCGCTCACTTAATGAGGAAGTAAATGATAAATCTAGGCGTTTTCCTTCTAAAATCTCACGGAATAATTTTCTTTGTTCTTCTGAACGATGTAGATGCTTTTTTCTTCTCCAACGACTTCGGCCAAAAAGAGCGTACAAAAGTACACCAACAACAGGAAGAAGTGCTAATACTAAAAACCATGCTAAAGTACTTTGTGGAGAACGGTTTTCGATAAAAATAATGAAGGCAATTCCTACTATTGTGATAGACCATAGTACATCGACAAAGTTGTATAGTGAGATAATGGATGTATCCAACAGAAAGAGAACGATAGAGACAAGTGTAAATACAAATAATAATTGAACTTTAGGATTTTTCATCTTTATAAAATTCACCTATTCTTTCTTAAATATAGGATTCGTATATGGAAGCTGTAACCTAACGTTTCTATTAGGGATAATCATAGGGTTGCTGCCCTAGCTCATCATATCATTTACATAAAATGTAATAGATTAATAAATTATGGAGTTTCTAAGACTCGTTTCTTCAAGTTTTCGCTAATTTATTGTTCGATAACCGGAATTTTATGATATTCCAGTTCCCTTTTAATAATGCTGAATAAAGTCGAGCGCATGAAAGCCAAAAAGATATAAGGGAAACCCTTGTATCTTTTTGACTATAGATTTACTTCCTCTATACTGATGCAGTAGATAAAGAACCTTTTTGTTTATCTTTTTTGAATACAGACAGTGTCATAATTATAAGAGATACAAGTCCAAAAAGCCCCATCGTCTGAACATTTGATCCTATTCCGTACCCTTCAAAGAAGAAACTGCTACGCAATGCTTCTACACTGTATTTAAGAGGGGTCCAAGAATATAACCAATATTTTGTCATATCCGGAAGAAATTCGTGTGCCAATGATAAGATTGGCATAGAAAAGAAGAAGACTAGCATTAATATTGGTACCCCTAGACGCCCAATCCAGTTGAGTACTGCACTTTGCAAAAGAAAGAACATAAAGCCAAAGAAAAGTAATAATAAGAAAATTTCTCCTTGGTTTGGTATGTTTACCCCGAGTATAGTATGAGCAATGAAAAGAATTAAACTTGCAATTACTATCACGAAAACAGAACCTGCAAGAATCTGTGATAGGACTAATTTTCCTGTCATACGTCCGTTTGTAAACTTTTGGACAGCCATAAATAAAATTAATGAACTGATAAGAATAGTAAACCATAAAACTTGTGTCATCATAGCAGGGATATTTCCATTTCCTGTATGTGATTGAACTGGATGAATCAACTCCGTTTTAACAAGTAATGGGCTTGCTAATAACTTTGCCTGTTCAGTTGTTAGTGTCATATTTCTTTGTGAAAGCTGATCAAGCAAGGTATTACGGATATTTTCATTTATCCCTCCAATGAGCTTATCAATCATTTGGCTCGAAACCATTGCGGCATTATAGTTCATTCCTTGATTCACCAAGACTTGCACCTCAGTTTGTTGTCCCTTAGGTGTGGTCAGCGATACAAGTTGCTGGGATATTTCTGGTGGAAACACAATGGCAGCGTAATACTTCTTATCCTTCATCCCTTGCAATGCATCTTTTTTCGATTGTAAAAACGTCCATTTAATTGTGCTTTGCTTATTTTTCAGGACTTGCTCTTTTATTTCATCTCCTAAATTTACACTTCTTTGTCCTGGTAAGTTCACACCTGTATCCTGTATTACTATAGCGATCGGCAAGTTTTTAGGTACAGGATTAACAGTTGATCCCATAAAAGCAAAACTAGCGATGATAACAGCAGCCATAATGCCTAACAAGCCACCTAGAACCATCTTTTGTTTGAAAAATTGCTTTATTGTAAGCATTTAAAATTATTCCTCCTAGTATTCGTTCAACGAAAAGATAGATAACGAACAATGTGTAGTTTATAATAAAAGCGTGTTGTTTATAGTGTAATTATATCGTTTTTACTACACAATTCAATTTACATTTAAGGCATGAATGTACGATAAGAAACAAAAGGATGAAATCTGTTGTGTATAATAACAATAACGAACAGGGAGGTATAAGATGTTGAAAAAAGCAGATCTGCGGATTATTCGGACAGAGAAATTTATATATGATGCTTTTATCAAACTGATAGCGGAAAAGGGATACGATGCTATTACCATTCAAGACATCACAGATGAGGTCCTCATTAATCGGGCAACATTTCACTCACATTATAGGGATAAAGAAGCTAATCTTAATTTTAGATTAGCTTCTTTTTGTAATATTAAACTAAGTTTAATACAGTTACTTTTTCACGTGTCATAGATTCAAGGCTCTTATGAATACCTTGTGCTCCCATACCAGAACCTTTTACACCGATGAATGGGAAGTGGTCAGGACCGCGCTCTGTACGTCCGTTAATTTGAACGGAACCAGTGTCAATTTTGTTAGCAATTGCAAATGCTTTATTAATGTCTTTTGTGAAGACACTTGCTTGCAGACCGAAATCTGATTTGTTCGCAATTTCAATTGCTTGTTCATCAGAAGAAACACGGATGATTGGAAGGATTGGACCGAATGGCTCTTCCCAAGCAACTTTCATGTCTTCTGTTACATCGTCAATTAATGTTGGGTAAATTAAGTTGCGCTCACGTTTGTTACCGATTACGATTGTTGCACCTTTTTCTACCGCATCGTCAACTAATCCTTGAACGAAATCAGCAGATTTATCGTCGATTAATGGAACGATTGTGCTGTCTTGTTCTGGAGAACCAACAGTTAATTCAGCCACTTGATCTTTTAATAAGCTAACAAGTTCGTCTGCTACATTTTCATGCACAAGCACGCGCTTAATTGCTGTACAACGTTGACCAGAGTATGAGAATGCACCGCTTACGATATGTTTCGCAGCTTCCTCTAGGTCAGCATCTTTACGAACGATACCAGGGTCTTTACCACCAAGCTCTAATACAAGTGGAATCATCGCAGCTTTTTTCGCTAAGTGTTTACCTGTATTTGTACCACCTGTGAACGATACCATATCGATGCCAGCATGCTCTACTAAGTAGTCACCAATTACAGAACCACGTCCTGTAACTACATTTACAAGTCCTTTTGGAAGACCTGCTTTATAAAGTGCTTCAACCATTTTAATACCGCTAATTGCGCCTTGTGTTGCAGGTTTAAAGATAACCGCGTTACCCATAATAAGTGCTGGTGCAAGTTTTGCAGCAGATAAGTTTACTGGGTAGTTAAATGGTGAGATTGCTAATACAACACCAAGTGGTGCGCGTTGGATAATCGCAAGTTTAGATTTAGATCCGCCAGGGAAGCTATCCCCCATCATGCTTTCTCCGTGCATGTGAAGTGCTTCGTCAACTGTGTAACGAATAAAGTCAGCTGTACGAACAACTTCTTTCTTTGCATCTTTATATCCTTTACCAACTTCTTTCATAATGATATCGGCAATTTCATCTTGCATATTTACGAGCTCATCAGCCCATTTATATAAATATTTTGCGCGATCTTGTAGGGAAGCTTCAGCCCATGATTTTTGAGCTTCTTTTGCAGATGCAATTGCTTCATCTACTTCTCCGCGAGTAATTGCTTGTACTTGACCAATTACTTCGTGTAAGTATGGAGATGGAATGTCGATTATTTCTCCTGAAGAGCTTTCTCTCCATTCTCCGTTTACATAAAATTTGTACGTATTGCTAGTTGTCATGATTAGTCCTCCTAAAATAGTAACCTGTAAAAGTGAGTATAAATTGGGTGTTTTCCCCCATCCCCCTTCTCAGGGGATGGGAAAAGTTACCCAAATTCAGATTCCGGCCCAAACATCTTTTCCGTATCGTCCTTCATGTTGTAACTGATCCAACCAATTTCTTGCCTCTTGTTCACTGACTCCATGCATTTCTTGATATGCGTGACAAAGAGTATCTTCTACATCCGGTGCCATTCGGCTTCCATCACCACATATATAAAGGTGGGCACCGTTATCTAATAACGAAATTAAATTCGCTCCATCTTGTTTCATTAAGTGCTGTACATATGTTTTTGGATGTCCTTCCGAGCGAGAAAAAGCTGTGTGTAAAGATATTAAGCCATCTTTTTCATCATTTTCTAGTTCTGTACGATAGAGATAATCTTTTTCAGGATGACGACAACCGAAATACAGATGCGCTTCCCCTAAGTTAACACCTTTTTGCTTTTGAACACGACGCGTTTGTAAGAATCCACGGAATGGTGCAACTCCAGTACCTGGTCCAACCATGATAATTGGTTTTTCTGGATCTTCAGGTAACTGAAAACGGGATTCTGGCGTTCTAATAAAACAAGTAATCTCATCTTCATTGTGACGCTGAGCTAAATAATTAGATGCGACACCTTTATATTCTCCTTGTCCACTCCATGCAGGTCCACTAACAACACCGACCGTAATACTTAGACGATCTTGTGCAACGAGTGGAGAACTTGAAATAGAATAGTAACGCGGTTTGAGTGCAGGGAGAAGTTCTAAAAAGCGTTCAAACGGGATTTCACACGCTTCATACTTTTCAAGAAGATCCAACATTGAAATGTGTTTCTTTAGTATTTGGTCCTGATAAACTCCATCTTCCAATAATGCTTCCAATTCGTATTTATGAGGAGGACAAACTGTAAATCTTGCCAATTCTCGTATTTGTGCTCGAGTTGCCGCTTCTTGAATCTCAACACTATGGCTAAGAAGGTCAAATAAACTAACAGGACGGTCCAAAGGAAGATGAGCTGTACTGCTTCCACTTGTACTCAGAATGACTTGATCCTTCTCGTTTAATCTAAAACGTTTTAAAATTCGGTTGACATTTTTTCGGCTGTTACTTGGCAGTACTCCAAGGTGATCTCCTACTTGATAAGTAACTCCTTCCGGCAAGGCTATCTCAATATGTCGAGTGCTCCGCTCACTTTCAGATGACTGAAGCTCCCTGCTAGCAATCACCGTTGCATAAACAGCTTCGTTTTTTTGAACGATTGGATTAGCATGAGGACCTGAAATCAACTGAACGGAAAGCGATGATTGATGAGACACTGTTTCTGTTCCCTCTTTCATCTTTAGGCAAAAAACATTCGAGACATCCTTCCACATGTTCTTTTGCCATTGGGCAAAATCATTCTCGAAATCTCCTCCAGCGTCAGCCTCTCCTCTTTCGGTATACCTTATGGCACCTTTCAGTTCAAGCTCTTTGTCAATAAATTTCGGAACACTCTGGTAAGTATTCGCCCAATTTCGATCTCCGCAACCAAAAACTGCATACCTGATCCCTGTACATTCCTCTGCGCTTGCTTGTTCCAGCCATTTTACGAACTGAGCGGCATTCTCAGGAGGTTGACCATTATATGAAGAAGTTACAATGAGTACCGCACCTTCTTTAGGTAACTTTCCGATATAATCATTTAATGTTCTCACATCGCTCTGGAAGCCCAGTAACCTTGCATGGTCTGCGAGCTTCCTAGCAAACTCTTCCGCTCTTCCTAGATTTGAACCATATAATACAAGCAGAGGTACGTTTTCAGCACCTTCAAGTACTTCTTGTTTTGAATATTGAGAAGTCACTTTCTTCTTTTCTTCATTCTCCTTTTCATCATCTAACGGAAGATTCAGTAAAGGTGCGACTTCCTTCCCTTCTCTTAATTTAACTCTAATTCTGAAATTTTCTGGTTTTATGGTCAATGATTGCTTAATCTTCAACTGATAGTTTTCAGAATCAATTAATTCCAACTTTTGAAGAATCATTCCAAGCACAAGCGTAGCTTCATAAAGTGCGAACTGCATACCGATACAAGCACGTTGACCATTCCCAAATGGTTTATATGCATGATTTGGTACTTTGGAAGGGTCTGCGAAACGTTCCGGACGGAATTCTTCTGCATCCTCTCCCCACACTTCTTTATCCCGATGAAGCGCGGGAAGAAGCACGGTCAACCCTTCACCTTTTTTCACATGATACTGTCCGCCGATTATAGTATCCTCCTTTGGATACACATCAAAAGATGGAGCGGTCGGCCATAACCGTATGGCCTCGTTTAGAATCATGCGAATGTATTTGAGGTTTAGCACTTGTTTATAAGATGGAGTGGAATCACCGAGGACCTGATCCACTTCTTCGTATGCTTTCTTCAGAACTTCCGGATGTTTCAGTAAAAAATAAGTCGTAAAGGATAATAAACCACTTGTTGTTTCATGCCCAGCAATTAAGAAAGTAATAATTTGGTATCGGATATTCTCATCATCCAACACTTCCCCGGTCTCAGGGTCTTTACTGTTTAACATGCGGGCCAGCAGATCTATCTCTCCATTATTTCCATTAGCCTTCCGCTCTTTAATAATTTTATCTACCAACGAAAACATGCTTTGTATATCATCTTGGAATTGTCTGTTTTTTCTAATCATCAGAGTATCCAGGCCCTTCGAGCGGGCAATTTTATGCATAGCTTCGTCAAGTGCACGTACCATGCTGTCGATAAATGGATCATGTTTTTCTTTATAAAAACTATTAAATCGGTAGTTAAAACCACAAAGACCGATCGTATCCAAAGTAAGGCGGGTCATGTCTCCCGGTACATCGATATGATCACTATCGTGATTCAACCGAGCCCATTTCTGAATCAGCTGCGAAGCGATGTCTAACATCATGGTATGATATCCCTTCATGGCTTGTTGGCTGAATGTTGGCAGCAATATATTATGGGCTTTTCGCCAGTTTGGCTCCGATGTTTTACTCGTAAACAGACCATCCCCCGTAAATTTGCGTACATGCACCATATCATTTGCAACATGTTTATCAAAACGATTGATATCACAGACTTCCGTTACAAGTTTGTGTTCAGAGATACATATTGTTTTAAAACCTGGAGCAGTCAACCGAAATATTGGCCCATATTCTTTCGCCATCTCGCAAAAAGAAATAGTAGGTTGACTCATGTCGAATAGAGGGTAGTTGCCTAGTGGTCCATATGTTTTGGGTTGTGGAATATTACTTGTTTGTTCTTCTCTCATGTTCATCCTCCTAGCATACGTTCAACAAAAAGATAGATAACGAACAACATGTAATTTATAATAAAAACATGTTGTTTATAATGTAATTGTATCGTTTTCGCTACACAATTCAATTTACATTTAAGACATAAATGTACGATAAGAAACAAAAGGATGAAATCTGTTGTGTATAATGACAATAACGAACAGGGAGGTATAAGATGTTGAAAAAAGCGGATCTGCGGATTATTCGGACAAAGAAATTTATATATGATGCTTTTATCAAACTGATAGCGGAAAAGGGATACGATGCTATTACCATTCAAGACATCACAGATGAGGCACTCATCAATCGGGCAACATTTTACTCGCATTACAGGGATAAACAAGATTTGTTAACAAAGCTTAGTAAGAATGTACTAGGAGAGTTGACAAGTAAGATGGTCCTATATGCCCATGTGCAGGGACATCAAATAGATCTTTCGGAATTCGAGGGGATTTTACAATCCATATTTGAGTGTATATTAAAACATGCAGACTTTTATAAAAGCATGCTTGGACCTCATGGCATTCATGATTTTAACCTAAAAATGCAGCAGACTATTATGGATAATCTTGAACAAAATTTCATTGAGCTTAAAATTGAAGACCATGACTTAGATATTCCAAAGGATATGGTATTCCATTTCATCACTTCCTGTGTTGTTGGGATGGCAATTTGGTGGCTTCAAAATGACATGAAATATTCACCGAAATATACTGCAAAACAATTAGTGAAGCTTATGACTAAAGGACCCTTGTGCGCAGTGGGTTTTACTTTGTTTAATGAAGGCTAGAAGGAGCAACTGTGCCGGGAAGTGCAAAGTGGTTTCTAATAAATATATTAAAGAAGAAACACGAAGTTTTTTACTACTGTGTTTCTTCAAATTTTCGCTAATGGATTGCTCGATAAAGAGAACCTTACAAAGAAAGGAATAAAATATTCTCCTCGTAGTCGTAGTAAACAACTCAGTGGTATCAATGTATATATGGTGCCCTCTACTACCATAAGGAAGTTTCTTTTTTGAAAAATCTTAAGAAGATCTCTGGAGTGTTAGACGTTCTTTCATATTTAATTTGAATGTCCCATATGGATTTACGTGGGCATAGATAAGTGGTGTTAAAGCTCTAAAATCTTCTGGCACTAACTTTTGCAGTAAAGATTTATTTTTGTCTAAGAGAACTTCTTGAATCATTAGAGTATTGATTAATACTAAACAATTTTGGAGGAGATGAAGAGAAAGTACGGCAATCTCTTGATCTTCCATACGATTCGTTTGAATCTCTCCTCCTTTTCCATAAAAAATGAAGCTGTTAGCAGAGTTCCAATTCTCAACTACATTTAATCCTTCGTGGATTTCTCTCCGGATCTCTTCTGATGATAAATACTCACAGAGAAAAATGGTTTTTAATGCTTTTCCTAATTCACTTAGTGCTCGATAAGTTGGATGCCCACTGTTACGGGTAAATCGTTTGAGAACCGCCTCCGTTTCAGCTGTACCAAGCCGTAAGGCTGTAGCATACTTAATCATTTGATCATACTGTTGTTCTATTAAATTCCAATTGATTGGTCGAGTTAAAACTGACTGCAAGTTTGGATATGACTCTTGCATACCTACATCCGGACGATACAACTTTTGTGCATGAATGGCTTTGAACCTTGGCATCAGTTGAAATCCCAGCAAATGACAAAAAGCAAAAGCAACTTCACTTTGTCCATGTGTATCTACATAGTTCTTCTCTACTTCCATATTTGTACAATGCCGCAGCAATCCTTCAATCATAGCAGCTACTTCTGAAGAAGAACAAGATTTGAGTTGCGAATAAATACACGTAGAATTCTTTTCTACATGCCAATAAATCATTACTCCCCGACCTCTATATCGAATATGCCATTCTGTCAGTAAGTTTTGATCCCATGCTCCAAACTTTTTACTATCAGATGCACATGCCGTCGTTCCTTTTCCCCATATTTCGGTTACACGAGTGGCTAGAATAGCATTGGTTACTTTTGAAATGGCTTGTCGTAAATTTTCTTTATGAATAAATTTACGGCGCACATAAAGCAACTCTTTATAACTTTCTCCATGGTCCCCGGCAGCAACACGTTTTAATCCTGTGTTCGTTCCCAATCCATATAGACAAAGGATAAGTCTACGTTGAAGTGTCTCCGTATCGAGAATCTCTCGATTCCCTAATGTTTGAAATGTATCTGTTAAATGGACACGTAAATCCGCTTCTTTTAAAATATCTAAAAGATCGGTCATTGGCCAGCGATTCATAACCTCTGCTTTTACGAGATTGAGATTAACTGGTTCAGCCTGTGCCTGCAAAGGAGACACAGAAATCCACCCGTTTCCTTTACTCAAAATGCGTACTTTATTCTCGTTCTTCACATGTTTATTTAATTTTTCCAAAGCCGTATTCATACTATTTTTTAATTCTTGAATAAGTGTTTGTGCTTCAAGGGGTTTCCGTAGGGCTTCGTAATGTTTTTCCCTGTTTTGTTCAAAGTCCTCTGGTAAATCTTCTTCTGGATTTCTATATCGGTCTGCTCCGACTACCAATACTTCTTTGCAACGCAATCGATCTCGTAAAGCTTGAAGAACGCAGATTTCATAATTCATTCGGTTGATACGATTTGTTTCTTTATCAATAACTGTATCAATCCATGCTGGTTTTACAACTCCTTCTATCGGAATGTAATCAGCTTCATTGTATGTATATTGATTGGTAAGCTTATATTGCTTGAGTAAATCAATTGCATCTATTACAGGGCGATGTACGTCATTGTTCGATCGAAACTCTAAAATATCCAATAACGCGGGAACCATTCTCCTATAAGGGGTACCGCCACATATCCATCAACTTAAGAGAAGTAAACACCCCTAAAATGAAAAAATGAGCTGACTTCTCAAAATAACTATCTGTAGAGAAAGAAAATTTTCATTTAGGGGGTATATTAAAACCTTAGCTTGATAGGTATGGGGTAGCACCACACGTCCATCAACTTAATTATTTTATAACAGCCCCAAAACGAAATTATTTTTCTTTTGGGATTACAAATCTCTTAATTGATAAAACCGGGTACCGCTCGCAAAAAAGCCGTTCTCTCTGAAGTGACCCCATAAAGTTAGACAGGTTATTTCATTAGGAAACCTTTTGGGCATGGGTCCGGTATTGTACCGGGCTCATGCCTTTTAGTTTTGCCTTAATTCTTTTATGATTATAGTACTTTATATATTTTGCTAGTTCTTTCTTAAAATGTTCTATACTCTTAAATTCTTTTCGATACAGAAATTCTGACTTCATGATGCCAAAGAAGTTTTCAATCACTGCGTTATCGTAACAGTTTC